>DAOUEO010000158.1:0-2187 GCA_034430455.1 Dehalococcoidia bacterium
TGGGTGGGAAGAAGGACGCTCATGTTGCGGCCATCACGCCGACGCCGCCCACGCGCACGGAACGTCGCATCGACGCCCGACCGGCCGCCGGGCAGGATCACCGACGCCGCCTGATATGGTACATTAGTATCGAGGAGACGCGGAGCGCGCTGTTCCCATGGCCGTCGATATCAACGAGCTTCTCGAGAAGACACGGGAGTACATCCCCGGTGACAAGATGCGCCTCATCGAGGAGGCGTACCGCTTCGCCGAGGAGTGTCACCACGACCAGGTCCGTAAGACCGGCGACCCCTTCATCACTCACCCCCTGGACACGGCCGCGACCGTGGCCAACCTCCAGCTCGATGCCGCCGCCGTCGCCGCCGCCCTCGTGCACGACGTCCAGGAGGACTGCGGCATACCCAACGCCGAGCTGGCCAAGCGCTTCGGCAAGGAGGTGGCACGCCTCGCGGACGGCGCCACCAAGCTCGAACGGATCGCCTGGAAGGCGCCCGACCAGCGCGTACGGGACAAGGAGGCCCAGGCCGAGAACCTGCGCAAGATGTTCCTCGCTATGGCGAAGGACGTGCGCGTCGTGATCATCAAGCTCGCCGACCGCCTTCACAACATGCGCACCCTCTACGCCCTCTCCCCTGAGAAGCAGCAGCGCGTGGCCCAGGAGACGATGGAGATCTACGCGCCGCTGGCCAGCCGCCTCGGCATCTGGCAGGTGAGCCGCGAGCTGGAGGACCTCGCCTTCCGCTACCTGAACCCCGAGCGCTACCGCGCCATCGCCAGCCTTCTCGATTCCAGCCGGGCGGCGAGGGAGAAGTACGTCGCCCAGGTGGAGAGCATCTTCAAGAGAGAGCTGGACAAGAATGGCATCCATGCGGAGGTCCAGGGTCGCGCCAAGCATCTGTACAGTATCTACCGCAAGATGGAGAAGTACTCCGCCCAGGGCAAGACCTTCAATGAGATATACGACCTCCTGGCGCTGCGCGTCCTCGTGGAGACGGATGCCGACTGCTATCGGGCGCTGGGCGTCGTGCACAACCTCTGGCGGCCCATCCCCGGTCAGTTCGACGACTACATCGCCACCCCTAAAGAGGGCGTCTACCGCTCCCTCCACACAACCGTCCTCTGCCTGGGGGCGCAGGCGCTGGAGGTGCAGATACGCACCCACGAGATGCACCGACTGGCTGAGTACGGGGTGGCGGCCCACTGGCGCTACAAGGAGGGCGCCAAGGGCGACCTCCACTTCGAGGAGCAGATCGCCTGGGTTCGCCAGTTGCTGGAGTGGCAGCGCGACATGGCCGCCGCCGACGATTTCGTGGAGTTGCTCAAGACCGACATCTTCCAGGACCAGGTCTTCGTCTACACCCCGAAGGGCGAGGTGAAAGACCTCCCTGTCGGCTCTACCCCCATCGACTTCGCCTATCGCATCCATACCGATGTCGGCCACAGTTGCATCGGCGCCCGCGTCAACAGCCGCCTCGTCGCCCTGAACCATAAGCTCCAAAACGGCGACGTCGTGGAGATACTGACCAGCAAGACCCCGCGCGGCCCCTCCCGCGACTGGCTCAACCCCAACCTCGGCTATACCATGACCAGCCACTCACGGGAGAAGATCCGCGCCTGGTTCAAGCAGCAGGAGCGGGCGACCAACGTCGAGCGGGGCCGTGACCAGCTGCACAAGGAGTTGCGCCGGCTGGGGCTCAGCCTTCCCGACGTCCAGGAGATACTGCTTGATGCCTTCAAGTATGAGGCGATGGACGACCTCCTGGCCGCTATCGGCTACGGCGGCGTCAGCCTCCACCACGTAGCGGCGCGGCTGACGCCCCTCGTGCAGGAGCAGGAGGAGCTGGCGCGGCCGGCGGTCGAGGCGCCCGCTGCCCCCGTCTACACCTCCAACATCGAGGTCTTGGGCACGGGCGACCTTCTCACCCAGCTCGCGCGCTGCTGCAACCCCGTCCCCGGCGACCCCGTCATCGGCTACGTGACGCGCAGCCGCGGCGTCACCGTGCACCGCCGCGATTGCCACAACGTGCTCCACGAGGACGAGCCGGAGCGCCTGGTGGAGGTGGAGTGGGGCGGCGGCGGCCAGCTCTATCCGGTAGCGATCCGCATGGAGGCGTGGGACCGTGTGGGCCTCCTGCGCGACATCGGCAGCATCGTCGCCGAGGACAAGGTGAACATGCAGGGCGTGCG
>DAOUEO010000159.1:0-14501 GCA_034430455.1 Dehalococcoidia bacterium
GGTCTCCTCCCCTTGCCTGATTTCCTCCCATGTTACCGTCTCCTTGGGCGCAGATTGTGTCCCGCAGCCTACCATAGCGACGAAACTGATCGCCAATACCGTCATGATGATTCGCATGACTGCCTCCAATCTGCGACAATCACGGCATTATGTACCGTATGCGCAGTGGTGTCAAGAGATATGTGGGGTCGCGGCTAGAATGTCCTCTGGCGGCGGAGTACTTCCCTGCCTGCCCGCCTACATGCGCTCAGCCGCGCTGATCCCTAGACTCACGGCCGTGTGCCACTTCCCCCTTGGCGCTCCCGCCTGCCCTGTGCTCTAATACCCTTGTCCCGCAACCTCAACCGGGGGAGTCCAGAGGGGGAGACCCCCTCTGGCGGGGGTTACAGGGGGTGTCCCCCTGTTTCCCTCATAACCTTCCTGGGCGGGAGGGTGGGAAGAAAAGCGCTCATGTTTCCGGAGATAGAGAAAGAGCCCGCCCTCCGACGGTCAATCAACCCAGAACGCACCCTACAGACTCAGGAAAAAAAACTTTTCGCCAAACAACTTCAATCAGACCGCGACTACATCCGCTCCGGCGCCGACACCCCCATCAGCCCCAGCGTCCGACCCAGCGCCACCCGCGCCGCCGCCACCAGCTTCAGCCGCGCCTTCGTCAGCGCCTCGTCATCCGTTACCACCCGGCACCGCTCGTAGAAGTCGTGGAACGCCGTCGCCAGCTCCAGCGCATAGTGGGGGAGATGATGCGGCGCCAGGTTCCGCGCCATCAGCTCGACCAGCTCCGGCAAGAGGAGCATCCTGCGGACCAGCGTCAGCTCCGCCGGATGGATGAGGCGGCCCACGTCGCCCTCCCCGAAGTCGATGCCGCGCTCCTGCCCCAGATTCATGATGCCGGCGATGCGCGCGTGGGCATACTGGACGTAGTACACCGGGTTCTCGGCGCTCCGCTGCTTCGCCAGCTCCAGGTCGAACTCCACCGTCGCGTCGGCTGAGCGCGTCAGGAAGAAGAAGCGGCAGGCGTCCGGCCCTACCTCGTCCACCACCTCCCGCAGCGTGATGATCTCCCCCGCCCGCTTCGAGATGCGCACCACCTCGCCGCCGCGCTTCAGCGTGACCAGCTGGCCGATGATCACCTCCAGCCGCGCCGGGTCGACGTCCAGCGCCGCCACCGCCGCCTTCAGCCGCGATACGTGCCCCTGGTGGTCCGCCCCCCAGATGTCGATCACCCGGTCGAACCCCCGCACGAGGAACTTATCATAGTGATAGGCGATGTCCGAGGCGAAGTACGTCGGCGTGCCCGTCGAGCGCACCAGCACGTTGTCCTTGTCCTCGCCGAGAGCGCTGCTCGTGAACCAGACGGCGCCCTCCTTCTCCGACACGTACCCCTTCTTCCGCAGCGCCTTCATCATCTTGTCATAGCGGCTGTCGGGACCGTAGAGGCTCGACTCCCGGAACCATACGTCGAAGGCGACCCCCAGCGCCGCCAGGTCGTCGCGGATCGAGTCCATCATCCGCTTGATGCCGATGTCCCGGAACTCCGGCGGCGGGTCGGGCGCGAACTCGTACGGCCCCAGGAAGCGGTCCCCGTGCTCCTCCCGGATCTCGCGCGCAAGCTCGATCACGTACTCGCCCGGATAGCCGTCGGCGGGGATCTCCACGTCCTTCCCGAAGAGCTGCAGATAGCGGGCGTGCAGCGTGCGGGCGAAGGTACTGACCTGCGTCAGCATGTCGTTGACCAGGTACTCCTGCTCCACGTGATAGCCAGCGGCCCGCAGCACGTTCGCCAGCGTGCTGCCGATCGACGCCCAGCGCCCGTTCCCGACGTGGAGGGGGCCCGTAGGGTTGGCGCTCACATACTCCACCTGCGTCCGCTGCCCTCCGCCGAGGGGGAGATCACCGAACGTGTCGCCCGCGGAGAGGATCGCCTCGGCCTGTCGCGCCACCCAGGCGTCGCTGAGGCGGAAGTTGATGAAGCCGGGCGGCGCGACGCTCACCTCGCCCACCGCCTCGTGCGGCTTGATGTGCCGCGCTATGCTCTCGGCCAGCGCCAGCGAGTTCGTGCGGCCCGCCCGCGCCAGGCGCAGAGCGAGGCTGGAGGCGTAGTCGCCGTGCTCCGGTCTCTGCGGGTGCTCCACCTCGATCTCGGGGAGGCCCACCGACGGCAGCTCTCCCTGCTCCCGCGCCTCCTGGGCGGCGCCGGTCACCAACTGCGCGATCTCATCTCTGATCATGGCTTCCCCAATAGCTTTCCTGCGCGCCGCCGGAGCTAGCCTCCAAGAGCGAACGCATTCGGGATCAGAGGGCCCTTGGCGAGCTCCGCCAGGACCAGCCCGTCGGAGCGAAAGCCCTCAAGGTCGAAGCCGGCGTCGGCGATATCCGCCGCCGAGCAGCGCTCATAGCGGTTGCCGTCGCGGCGGTAGTACTGGATGGAGAGCGGCCGGAAGCCCCGCAGGAGCCTCTTGAACCGGCTGGCGTCGTAGACGCGGAACCAGGCGTAGGTGACTCCCCGTCCGTAGGGCACCGAGATCAGCGCCCGCCCCTTGTCGCGGAGGAGACGCCGTATCTGACGCATGGCGATCAGGTCGGCGTCCGCGCAGGGGATCTGGCCGTAGAAGGCGCAGCCGGTGTGCTCAACGGCGGAGATGGACACGATCACGTCGAAGCTCCCCGGCTTGAGCGGCGGGTTCGCCACGTCCCCGCGCACGATCTGGACGCCTTCCACCGGGGGCACCGGCTGGATGTCCAGGCCGCAGGCCCTGTCGGCGCGCGCCGCCATCTCGCCCAGGTACTCGCTCCCCAGGCAGCCGATGTCCAGCATCATGCCGCCCCGGCCTATCGTCTCCACCACCCAGGGGTTCTCAACGGAGCGGTCGGTGACGATGACCTCTTCTGTGGGAGCCGCTGTCTCTTCCATCCGCTGCCTCATTCACCAAAAACAGCAGGTATTATACCCTAACACTCTCGACTGGTGAATCAACCTGCGTGCTTTGCCCGTCCCGCTCCCGCCAGATCGGCTCCAATACCAGCCACTGACCGGGGTCGAGCCGCAGGTACTTCTCTATGCAAGATATGATCTTCAGGGTGTTCACCCGGACATCGTTCGCCTCGTCGCCGGTGACCGTCATCTCCAGCGGCGGCTCGGCGTACACATCGAAGTGGTTACCGTGTGTCCTACGGCAGAACATCGGGAGCACCACGGCGCCCGTGCGCATGGCGAGCTGTGCTGTCCCAACGGGGAGCTGCGCCTCGGCGCCGCAGAACGGGAGCATGATCCCTGTGTGCTGGATGTCGCGGTCGCAGAGAAGAGATACCACCTTCCCTTCCCTCAGCCAGCGGACGGCTTCCTTCATCGTCGAGACGCTGACAGGACGGAACATTTGGCCCTTACTGCACCGCAGCCGGTGCACCAGGTCGGAGAGCGCCTGCGGCTGTAGAGGCTCGGTGATCACGAAAGCCTTTATCCCCAGCGCTCCCGCTGCCTGCACGACAAGCTCCGGGTTGCCGTAGTGGGCGCTGATGACGATCACTCCCCTGCCCGAGGCGACTGTATCGGTTAGATACTCCAGGCCGTAGATAGTCAGGTTCTTCTCCAAGAACCGGTGGATGCTCAGGCGGGGTGTGAGAAGGAGGTCGGCGTAGTAGCGGGTGACGTTGCGCAGCGCCTTCTTCGTTGCCGCGCGCACCTCTCCGGGGTCGGCGTCGGGCCCCATCACCTGGCGGATGTTCTGCTGGACGTTGCGGCGCAGCCTGCCCCGCAGGTAGTACGCGACCGTCGCCGCCCGGTCGGCGATGAAGTACGCTGCCGGTGTAGGCAGCCATCCCAGAAGCTTGTAAATAAGGAGGAGCGCCAGGTACTTGAGCATGTCGGCAGGGGTTGCTTCTAGGGCCCGGGAGCGAGCGCCCTCTCCGTCTGCGGCATCTTCACCGGGCGGTTCCACAAGGGATGGAAGATGAACCACTGGTCGGGGTCGTGGCGGATGAGGCGCTCCAGCGATGACATGATCTGCTGCGTCAGGCGGCGCACATCCTCCTCCTCATCGCCCGTCTTCTCATAGCTGAGGTCGAAGTCGACGATCGGGTGTATCTTGTCCTCGTTCCCCCTTACCCTCAGCACGACCGCCGGCATCACCCTCGCCCCCGTGCGGAGGGCGATGCGGGCGGGCCCCACCGGCACCTCGATGGGAGCGCCGAAGAAGTCCGCCTTGACCGTGCCCCCTGGCTCCGGCACGTCGATCAGCAGGGCCAGGATCTCGCCGCGACGGAGGGCTCGAATAACACCGGGCCCCACCTTCTGTGTCGGGATTACCTTCATCCCCAGGTGGCGGCGTGACCCCTGCACCAGGGCGTTCATTTGGGGGTAGGGGAACGTCTCAGCGATTACGTTCACCGGGTAGCCGTACGCCGCCAGGCCGGCCGCTCCCATATCCCAGTTGCCGAAGTGCAGGGTAATGACGATTACGCCCCGCTTCTCCGCCATCACCCGATCAATGCGCTCAAGGTCCTCGAACACGATGCGCCTTCGCACCTCCTCCGGCGTCGCGTCCAGGAAGTGGATGAAGTCCACCACGTACTTGCCGAAGTTGCGAAAGGAGCGGCGGCAAGCGAGGCTAATCTCCCGGTCGTCGTCGGTGTTCAGAACGCGCGCCAGCGCGTCCTTCAACGCCCGCCGCTCGTGACGGAAGAACACGTAGCAGATGTCGGCGATGATACGAGCGCAGAAGTAGCCAGCTTTAGCGGGGAACGGACGTCCCACGAGGATAATCAGCCGGAATATCCAGTAGACGATCATGCCTTGCCCTTGGCGATAAACTCCTCCACCATCGCTCGGGCCCGCTCGTCGGTGAACTGCTTGGGGGGCGATTTCATGAAATAGGCGGAGGGACCGACGAGCGCGCCCGCGATCCCCCGGTCCAGCGCCAGCTTGCAGCAGCGGATGGCGTCGATCACCACCCCCGCCGAGTTGGGGCTGTCCCACACCTCGAGCTTGAGCTCCAGGTTGAGCGGCACGTTCCCGAACGTAGTCCCCTCCATGCGGATGTGGCACCATTTCCGATCCAGTAGCCAGGGGATGTAGTCGCTCGGCCCGACGTGAATGTCGCCCTCTGGCATCTCGTAGTCCAACTGCGACGTGACGGCGTTGGTCTTCGATATCTTCTTCGACTCCAGGCGCTCCCTCTCCAGCATGTTGAGAAAGTCGGTGTTGCCGCCGAAGTTGATCTGGTACATTCGGTCGATGCGCACGCCGCGGTCGCGGAAGAGGCGCGTCAGCACGCGGTGCACGATCGTCGCTCCCACCTGCGACTTGATGTCATCGCCGACAACCGGCAGGCCGTGCTCCTTGAACCTGCCCTGCCAGTAGGGCTCCCGGGCGATGAACACCGGTATGCAGTTGATCAGGCCGCAGCCGGCGGCCAGCACCTGCTCCACGTACCACTTGGTCGCCTCTTCCGAGCCCACCGGCAGGTAGTTGATGACGACGTGCGTCTCGGTGCTCTTGAGGATCTGCACGATGTCGTCCGTCGGGCCGGGGGCCTTGCGGATTATCTGCGACAGGTACTTCCCCAGGCCGTCGTGGGCCATGCCGCGGTGGACGCGCACCCCCAGCGGCGGCACCTCAGCGAAGCGGTAGGTGTTGTTAGGGGGGGTGAATATCGCCTCGGCGATATCCTTGCCTACCTTGTTGGCGTCGATGTCAAACGCCGCGACGAAGTCGATGTCTCCGATCGCGTAGCCGCCGAGGTTGGCGTGCATGATGCCCGGCACCACGGGGCTCCCCTTCAGATCGCGGTACAAGGTCACACCCTGCACCAGGGAGGAGGCGCAGTTCCCGACGCCGATGATCGCTACGTTTATCTTGCCCATCTTGAACGCTCCCGCCGAAACCGACTGGCTGGCCGAGACCCGCTGCATTCTAGCAGTTGCGCCGCTCGTCCGGCAAGTAAACCGTTTATGGCCCAAAAAGAGCGGGATGGCGGCCACTATCAGCCGCCATCCCGGCCCCGATTGAGAATGCCAGTCAGTTATCCTCTTGGATAACCCGCTCTGTCTGCGACACCTAGCTCTTGCCGATGCGGTACATCTTGGTGCCGCAGACGGGGCAAACGCCTTTGGTGGCCGGCTTTCCGTTCTTCATCGTCACCTGCTGCGCGTTCTTCATATCCGTTGTCTTGCGGCACTTTAGGCAATACGCTTGCATCCAGTCTTACCCCCTTCCTTGAGTCTACTGGGCCGATGCCCCGCTTCTAGACGGCGTCCCGCCGAGCTCAACCGGTAGTATTTCTTGAATCATAGCCATTCTGCGGCCCCTGTCAAGAGATTCAGGGGAAAAGAAGCCACCTTTGGCCCCTTTTTCGGGCTATTTGGGCCTTGGGAAGACCTTTTCCGGCCGCCACCGAGAGCCGCCGCCCTCATAACGCAGCAGCGCCACCAGGAGCCCGTCGAGGGAGTAGGCGCGGCACAGGGCGCCCTCGGCCAGGGAAAGAGGCCCCTCCCGCCTAAGGGGGATCAGCTCGACGGTGCGCCCCAGACAGGCCGACTGCTGGCTGCCCTCGCCGAGGATGGCGGCATGCCAGCTCAACAGTACGGAGTCCAAAGGGCGCAGCAAGTCGCACCAGGTGCCTGCCAGGAAGGCCTCCCGCAGCTCCTCCATGCCCACCGCCGCTTCCAGGGAGAAAGGGCCCACGGCGAGACGGACGAGGTGCTCCAGGTGGGCGCCGCAGCCCAGACCCTCGCCGAGGTCGTAGGCGAGTGTCCGCAGGTAGACGCCGCGGCCGCACCTCACCTCGATGGTGAAAGTGGGGGGCTGAAACTCCACCAGCTCGATCCCGTAGATGCGCACCGGGCGCGGCGCGCGCTCCACCGTCTGTCCCGCTCGCGCATAGCGGTACAGGGGCACGCCGTCCCGCTTGAGGGCGCTGAACATGGGCGGTACCTGGTCGATCTCGCCGCTGAACGATGGCAGCAGCCGCTCCACCATCGTCTGCGTGACGGGAGCGGGGTCGTCTTCGCGGACTACCGTCCCCGCGGCGTCGTAGGTGTCGGTCACGATCCCCAGGCGGATGCGGGCGCGGTAGCTCTTCGGGGTGTCGAGGAGATACTCGGTCAGACGGGTGGCCTGGCCGAGACACACCGGCAGGACACCCTCCGCCGCCGGGTCGAGCGTCCCCGCGTGGCCGACCCGCCGCACGCCGCTGTGACGGCGCACCACGCGGACGACGTCGAGAGACGACCAGTCCTTCGGTTTGCGGACGTTGAGGATGCCGTCCACCGTCAAGGGCCGCTCTTCTCCTGCTCGCCGACCTCATCCAGCAGGTCGAGGACGTGGGCGCCCTGCTCCATAGAGTCGTCATGGCGGAAGGAGAGACGCGGTGTCCGGCGCAGCGAGAGTCGCTGCCCCAACTCGTGGCGGATGTAGGCGGCGGCGGCGTCCAGCCCTTGCAGCGCGCCCTGCTTCTCCTCCGCGCTGCCCATCACGCTCACGAATACCCGGGCATGGCTGAGGTCGGGGGAGACGCTGACCTGCGTCACCGTGATGAATACGCCGAGGCGCGGGTCTTTGACCTGGCGGCGCAGGAGGTCGCTGATCTCCTCCCGAAACTGCTCGTTGAGGCGTTCTGTCCGTCTGCTCATGGGTTGGGGACTCTCCGATTGGGAGGATCGCCTGTGGCTCCGCTGGGGAGGGCTTGCTGGCGGCGCCCCGCCGCCTAGCTGACCCGCTCGCGGCGGTACAAGACGAGGACGTCGCCTTCCGCGAAGGCGTCGAAGTTGGCCAGGCTCACGCCGCACTCGTAGCCGGACTGCACCTCCCGCACGTCGTCCTTGAAACGGCGGAGCGTGGCCAACTCGGTCTGGGCGATGACCTCCTCGCCGCGCATGACCCTCACAAGGGCGCCGCGGGTCGCGGTGCCCTCCCGGACGTAGCAGCCGGCGATGTTGCCTTGGCGGCTTATCTTGAACACCTGCCGCACCTCGACCTGACCCTCCACGACGTCCTTGTAGACAGGCTCATGGAGGCCCTTCAGCGCCCTCTCCACGTCGTCCACCAACTCATAGATGACGCTGTAGAGGTTGATGTCGACGCCTTCTATGTCGGCCTGCCGGCGGGCGCCCGGCTCGGGACGGGCGTTGAAGCCGATGACGATCCCCTTGGAGGCCAGCGCCAGCATGATATCCGATTTGGTTATGCTCCCCGAGGCGGCGTGGATGGTCTTCACCCGCACCTGCTCCGTGCTCAGCCGTTCCAGCGAGGTGCGGATCGGCTCGATGCTCCCCTGCACGTCGGTCTTCAGGATGATGTTCAGCTCTTTGACCTTGCCGGCCGATATCTCCCCGAACAGGGTATCCAGGCTGACTGTCCGCTGCTCCTTCAGAGCGGCCGCCTCGCGCTGACGCCGCCGCTCCACGACGAAGTTACGGGCGATTTTTTCATCCTGTACCACGACCACCAGGTCTCCCGCCAGGGGGACAACGTTCAAGCCGAGGATCTTCGCGGGGGCCGCCGGGCCGGCCGCCTTGATGTGACGGCCGTGCTCGTTGAACATCGCCTTGATCCTCCCCCACGTCTCCCCCACCACCACGGCGTCGCCCTGATTCAGCGTGCCCGTCTGCACCAGCACCGTCGCCATCGGGCCGCGGCTCGTGTCCAGGCCGGCCTCCACCACCACGCCGCGGGCGGGCTGGTCGGGGTTCGCCTTCAGGTTCGCCACCTCGGCGACGACCAGGATGTTGTCCAGCAGGCTGGTGATGCCCTCCCTCGTCTTGGCGGAGACGGGGACGCAGATGGTGTCGCCGCCCCATTCCTCGAGCGTCAGCCCGTGCTCGCCGAGCTGCTGCTTCACCCGGTCGGGGTTGGCGTTCGGCAGGTCGATCTTGTTGAGGGCCACCACGATAGGCACTCCCGCCGCCTTCGCGTGGGCGATCGCCTCGATGGTCTGCGGCATCACACCGTCATCGGCGGCGACGACCAGGACGGCGACGTCGGCCACCCTGCCGCCGCGCGCCCGCATCGCCGTGAATGCCTCGTGGCCGGGCGTATCGAGGAAGGTGATCCGCTGGTCGTTCACCTTCACCTGGTAGGCGCCGATGTGCTGGGTCATCCCGCCCGCCTCTGCGGCGGTGACGTTGCTCTCCCGTATGACATCGAGGAGGCTGGTCTTGCCGTGGTCCACGTGCCCCATGATCGTCACCACCGCCGGTCGCGGCTTGAGGGCGGCGGTCTCCTCCTTGCTGATCGTCTCCGGTTCGGCCTCCTCGGCAGGGGCGATATCGATCGTCTCCGCCGCCGCCGGCTCCGGCTCGAACCCCAGGTCGTGGGCGATGATGGCGGCCGTATCGTAGTCGATGACCTGGTTGATGCTGGCCATCACCCCGTTCTTGATCAGCTCCTTGATGACCTCGATGGGGGACATGCCGACGAGGTCGCTCAGATCCTTCACCGTCAGAGTGCGGGGGATCTCAATACTCTTGACGCCGTCGCCCGGTTCGGAGGCTGCGGCCTTGGTACTCGTCCTGGTGGTGCCGGTTTCTCGGTTCATCTTCTGACCTGTCCCGGTCGGTGGTTCACCGGCCGACTCCGACCCTAAGGGGCTGGAGACGCGGCCTTGAGCAGCTCCTCAGCGTAGGCCCGGAGGGCATCCTTGTCTGCCTCCCAGAGCTTGACGCGGAGGGCCGTGGCCAGCCTCTCTCTCTTTATCGCCTCCTGCCAGCACTCCCATCGGCGGCAGAGGTAGGCGCCGCGTCCCGCCTTCTTCCCCGTCTCGTCGACCTCAACCGCGCCCTCGGGGGTCCTGACAACGCGGATGAGCCCCCTCTTCGCGGCCGTCTCCCGACAACTCACGCAGGTGCGCTGCGGTATGTGCCGCGCCTTGGGTTGAGTCTTCTTCTCCACGATATTGAGCACCCTGCGGAAGGCGGCGGCAGCCGTCTCCCCTAGGGAATGAACTCGTCCGGGTCCTCCTCGATGACGGGCCGCCGCGCCTTCCCCCTCTTCGCCTTCTTGGCCTTGGCGGCTGCCTCTCCCTCATCCCCTTTCTTGGGAGCGCCCTTCCGCGCCTTGCCGCGCTTGGCCTTGCCCCCGATCGGGGCCTCGGCAGGCTTGAGAAGCTCCTCCGCGAACCGGACCTGAGGCTTGGTCGGTGCCGCTGCCGGGGCGACCTCGGCGGCCGCCGCTTCGACCGCCTCCGCTGCTGCCGGCGTCTCCTCCTCCGCGAGCGCGAGCATCGCCTCTTCCTCGGGAGTCAGAGGACGTTCCTCCCCGACCGGCGCCTCGGCCTTGGCGGCGGCTCGTTTGCGTTTGGGCGCGGCTGCTGCTGGCGCCTCTTCCGCCGTCGCTGCCTTCTCCTTCGCGACGGCAACCGGCGGCTCCTCGGCCGGACCTTCCTGCTCGGCCAGCGACTCGCTCTTGATATCGATGCGCCAGCCCGTGAGCTTGGCCGCCAGGCGGGCGTTCTGCCCCTCCTTGCCGATGGCCAGCGAGAGCTGCCGGTCGGGCACCACCACGGAGGCGGTGTTTTCGGCCTCCTTGATGCTGACCCTGACTACCTGGGCCGGGCTGAGGGCGTTGGCGACGAAGCGGGAGGGGGTAGGGTCCCACTGCACGACGTCTATCCGCTCCCCGGCCAGCTCATTGACGATGTTCTGGATCCGGATGCCCCGCAGCCCTACGCAGGCACCTACCGGGTCGATACCGTCCTGAGAAGAGGACACTGCTACCTTGCTCCGGTATCCCGGCTCGCGCGCGATCGCCCGCAACTCGACCGCCCCCTTGAAGATCTCCGGCACCTCCAGCTCGAACAGGCGGCGCAGCAGGTTCTTGTGGGTGCGGGATACGGTCACCTGCGGCCCCTTGTTCGACTTGAACACCTCCAGCAGGTAGAGCTTGAGACGCTGCCCGGGGCGGTAGTGCTCCGCCTTTACCTGCTCGGGCGGCGGCAGGATCGCCTCCGCCTTTCCCAGGTCGATGATCACGTTCTTCCCCTCGAACCGCTGAACCACCCCGGAGACGATGTCGCCTTCCTTGCCGGAGTACTCCTCGAACACCACCTCCCGTTCCGCCTCGCGCAGGCGCTGCAGGACCACCTGCTTTGCCGTCTGAGCGGCGATGCGGCCCCCGTCATGCGGCGTCGTTTCGGTCTCTATGATATCCCCGACCGCCGCGTCTGGCTTGAGGGCGCGCGCCTCCTCCAGCGTCATCTCCACGCGGGGATCGGCTACCTCCTCCGCCACCGTTCTCTGGTTGAAGACGCACACCGCCCCCGTCTCGCGGTCGATGCGGACGACGAGGTTGCTGGCGGCGAGATTGTCCCTCTTGTAGGCGGAGGCCAGCGCCGATTCCACGGCTTCCAGCACCATCTCCTGAGGCAGGTTCTTCTCCGCTGCCAGCTGCGTTATCGCCATGAGAAAGTCGCTCTTCATCTGACGTAAGACCTCTCGACTCGGGCCCGGCGTTCGGCCAACAAAAAAGTGGGTTCCACCCACTCCCAGAAAGCTCCCGAGTCTGCTGCTAATATATCATGTCAGCAGTGCCATTGCAAGCGTTCTAGCGCTAGAATGCCCCTGGAGCCTGCCCGTCACGTTCCGACAGCAAGTGGGGCTTCCCCCCGGAGACGCGCGATGCCCGTGCTCAAGCTCGAATGGCGAAAAGACGATCTGCGACGGCGCTTCTATCCTCCTGACTTCCCGGGCATGTACCAGCGCTTTCAGGAGGTGATCAGGGAGCACGTCGTCGACAGCGCCCGCGTCCTCGACGCCGGCTGCGGCAGCGGCCGCATCTTCCGCTACGACCTGGGGCCGGTCGAGGCGCAGATCGTCGGCGTGGACATCACCCCCCAACTCCGGGAGAACCCCAACATCCACCGGCCGCTGCTCGGCGACGTGCAGGCCCTTCCCTTCCGCGACGCCTCCTTCGACGTCGTCCTGACCAGCCACGTCGTGGAGCACCTGCCGCGGCCGCAGGAGGCCTTCCGGGAGATGGCGCGGGTGCTCAGGCCGGGGGGTCGGCTGCTAATTCTGACCCCCAATCGCTTTCACTACGTCCCGCTCCTGGCGGCGCTCCTGCCCCATCGCCTGCACGTGAAGTTCAACCGCTCGCGGGGCGTGGCGGAGCGCGACATCTTTCCCACTGTCTATCGGGCAAATACGGCGGGGCGGCTGCGGCTGCTGCTGGAGGGCGCCGGCCTCAGCGTGGAGGGGCTGGAGCGGTTCGAGACGGAGCCGGAGTATCTGGCCTTCCACCCCCTCGCCTACCGGTTAGGGGTGGCCTATGAGCGTCTCGTCAACCGCTTCCGCCTGCTCGCCCCTCTCCGCGTCAACCTGATAGCCGTCGCGCGCAAAGCAGGCGGATGACGCCCGGCGAGGGCCGCGGGTTCATGGCCATGAACGGGAGCTCCGGCGGGCGAGCCGCTGCGAGGGACGGCTTTGGCTAGAGCTCGCCGGTTTGATTGATGTTGTTTGGCGAAAACTTTTTTTTCGCGAGTCTGGGGAGGGCGTTTTGGGTTGATTGACTGTTCGTGCGGCCGCGGCCGGCGGGCGGGATGGCGCTGTCATGGGGCTATGGTAGCAGAGGTGGCCGCGGTCTGTAAGGGAGATGTGGCACTGTGCGGCGGGCCCGGCGGGCAAGCCCTCCGCGCCTCCCTCGCGGGAAGGGGTATCTGGTGTGTTCCCGCCCGGCGGGGGGCCGCTTCCGCTTCCCGTAACATGAGCGTGGCTGCTCCCACCCACCCACCCTAGGGAAGTCACAGAAGATCAAGGGGACACCCCTTGAACCCCGGCAGGGAGGGAGAATCCCTCTCTGCACTCTCCCTCTTGCGGTTGGGGACGGTTGTGAGGGAATGTAGCGGAGGGCTTCAGCCCCCCACGACACATGTATTTGGAGGAGACTGACGTGGAAGGCTAAAGCCTTCCTCTACGTTTCTCTAGGGAAGATAGAGGGAATCAGGGGGACACCCCCCAGACCCCCTGTCAGGGGGCTCTGCCCCCTGCACCCCCGTTCCTGCGGGTTCTTCAGCACCCCGGGAAAGCCTCGGCTACGCGTTTGTGTGCTCGCTGGCCGATCCGTGGGCGGCGTCGGCGTTATCGCCGCAACATGGGCGTGGTTGCTCCCACCCGCCCACCCTAGAAAGGTCACAGAGAAATCGGGGGGGACACCCCCCGAACCCCCTGGCAGGGAGGGAGAATCCCTCCCTGCACTCTCCCTTTTCCAGGTGGGCGAAGAAAAGCAAGCCCTGGGGTGAGCGTGCCTGCGCTCCCTCGCCAGAGGGGCAAGCCCCCTCCTCCTTCGGCGGACAGGTCTGAACTCCCTGGGGGCGGCAACTGGTTGAAGTGAAGAGCTGGCTGGGCGTGGGGTCAGTAGCGGTTCGCGAAGTACTGCCAGGCCATACTCGACACCGCCTGTCCCAGCGGTATGTCGTCGTACTTCGTCGGCACGTCCTGCGTGAAGAAGGAGATGGCGTAGGCGTAGGTGCTGCCCCCGCTGTCGAAGGTGACGATCCCGATGTCGTTGTCGACCCAGCCGCCGGGGGCCCAGCTGAAGCCGTTCTTGTGCGAGGCCGTGCCGTAGCCCACGCCGGCGGGGATCAGGTAATTCAGCCCCGGCTTCACGCCCGTCATCTTGTCGAGCAGGTAGTCGCGCCACTGCAGGTTCACGATGGCGCCGTGGTAGAACGACGTCAGGGCCTGGTTGATGTCGTTCGCGGTCACGAAGTTCGGCCATCCCCGCAGGGAGAACTCCTCGGGGTAGGCGGGCGGGTGGTCGAACACGGAGTTGCTCAACCCCAGACGCGCCAGGAAGGCGTTGATCTTGTACACGCCCGCCGGGACGCTCCCTGCCGTCTTGATGAGCAGCGTGCGCGCCGTTATCGGGTTGCTGCTGTATATAGTCCGGGCTATCAGGTCTCCCACGTCGCTCTCCGGATAGCGGCTCTCCTGGAGGTCGATCACGACCGATAGGAGGACGAACCAGTTGATAGTGCAGCCGGCCAGGCGGGGGCTGTCGCCGTTCACGTCTATGGACTCGCCCGTCTGGAGGTCGGTCACCGCCACCGCCGCGTTTATCCCCGAATCCGCTATCCGCGCCGCCAACCGATCGCGCAGCTGCAGGAGCCCGGGGTTGGGCTCGGTGGCGCTCCCCAGGACCGCCGACGTGCCGCAGCTCAGAGTCGTGAACGACCCCGTCTGGCTGGCCTGCCAGACGCCGGAGATCCGCGTGTTCACCCGCCAGAAGTGCTGCACCCCCGGCTGTAATCCGTCCCAGGTGAAGCTCGATTCGCCGGCTGCCAGCGGCCCCATTCCCGTGAACGTGGCGGACGCGAAGCCGACGTTGAAGACGCTGAGGTCCAGGAACTGCTCGGCGCCGGTCGCGAGGCTGGGCGCCCAGGAGAAGGTGGCCATCACCTTGTCGGGCGTGCTCGTGCTGCACTCCTGCGTCGCCCACTGGATCGACGCCGGACCCTGGCACTGCCCGGTGATCAGGCTGCCGCTCTTCAGGACGTGCCAGCCGTCGGGGT
>DAOUEO010000160.1:0-2327 GCA_034430455.1 Dehalococcoidia bacterium
CCCTGATGGCGTCCTACGACCCGCCCCGCCCCGTCGACGATGTCGCCCGGCTCCTG
The DNA here is from genome assembly GCA_034430455.1 of Dehalococcoidia bacterium. Classification (GTDB taxonomy): domain Bacteria; phylum Chloroflexota; class Dehalococcoidia; order DSTF01; family JALHUB01; genus DAOUEO01. The sequence goes on from DAOUEO010000160.1 coordinate 57, forward strand.
ACCGATGCGCCCGGCCAGGAAGGAGCGGTAGTCGTCGTTGGGGACGAAGCACACCTCGACGCTGTCGGGCTTGTCGGCGACCGGCAGGCCGCTCTCCGACGCCAGCCGTCGCACCTCCGCCTTGCGGCGCTCCCCGACGGGGAAGAGGAGACGGGAGAGCTCCTCCTGCCCCAGGGTGTAGAGGACGTAGGACTGATCCTTCTCCCCATCCGCAGCACGGAGGAGCTCGTACTCGCCGTCGGCGCGACGGATGCGGGCGTAATGCCCCGTGGCCAGGTAGTCGGCGCCCATGGCGAGGGCGTGGTCCAGAAGGTGCTTGAATTTCACCCGCTCGTTGCAGGCGAGGCAAGGGTTAGGGGTGCGGCCGCGCCCGTACTCGCGACAGAAGTACTCCACGACCTCCTCGGTGAACTCGGCCTCCAGGTTGACGACGTGGTGGGGTATGCCGAGGACGCGACAGACGGCGCGGGCGTCATCATCGCCGAGGACGCAGCAGCCGCTGTGCGGGAGAGCGGCCCCTTCGTCCGTCCACAGGCGCATGGTGGCGCCAGCGACGTCGTATCCGTCCCGCAGCAAGAGGGCGGCGGCCACGGATGAGTCAACGCCCCCGCTCATCGCCACGAGAACGCGCTTCTTATCTGTCATCTCTCCTCGCAGACCACGTCTTCGACACGCCCCCGTCCCGTGCTATAATATCGACACCGCTCCCGCTGGAGGTTGCAGTCTGGAAGCAGGCGAACTGGCGCAAAAGGTAGTCGAGCTTCTCTCGGACAAGCAGGCAGAGGATATTATACTACTTGACATCGGGCAAGTAGCCAGCTTCGCGGACTATTTTGTCATCGCCTCCGCCGCCAACCCCCGCCAGATGCAGGCCCTCCTCGACACGCTGGACAGCGAGCTGGGCGGCGAGGGAAAACTAACTACTCGCCGCGAGGGCAAACCCGACTCCGGCTGGGTGCTGCTGGACATGGGGGACATCATCGTCCACCTGTTCGAGCCCCAGACACGCGCCTACTACAAGATCGAGGATCTGTGGAGCCGGGGCGTATCGGTGGTGCGCTTTCAGTAGCTTTTATTCCTCACGGATCCAGCCGTCGAGGCTGCGCCCGTAGCTCAGTATCTCCTTGTCGTCGAAGAAGAGGGCGATCTCGCGCTTTGCCGACTCCGGCCCGTCGGAGCCGTGCGCCAGGTTGCGTCCCACGTCGAGCCCCAGGTCGCCCCTGATGGTGCCGGGCGCGGCCTTCGCGGGGTCGGTGGCGCCCATCGTCTGCCGCACCAGCGCGATCGCGTTCTCGCCCTCGAAGACGGCGGCTATCACGGGAGATGAGGTAATGAAGCTGACAAGTCCCTCGAGGAAGGGCTTGCCCACGTGCTCGGCGTAGTGCTTGCGGGCGAGCGCCTCGTCCATCCGGAGGAGGCGCATGGCGACGATCTTGAGGCCGCGCCGCTCCAGGCGGCCCAGGACCTCGCTGGCGAGTCCCCGCTGCATGGCGTCGGGCTTGACGAGTACGAGAGTTCTTTCCATCATCTCTGCGATAGCTCCTTCACAGGGGGCCAAGGGCCCATATTGTCATCTTCTAGGGCTGGCCGATGGTCGGCTGTCGATGGGCCGCGTCGTGTGCGTGGGTGGCGTCGGCGTGGTCGCCGTAACATGGGCGTTGTTCTTCCCACCCTCCCGCCCTAGGAATGTCTTTGAGGTCTCAGGGGGACACCCCCTGAAACCCCCGTCAGAGGGGGCAGGCCCCCTCTGAACTCCCCCAAGGCTGCGTAGAGTCATCTTGTTGATGACCATCTAGCCTGCCCCACGTGTCATGCGCTAGCGCTGCCGCTGCGGGCCGATGGCAGGCTCCCGCAGGTACATGGGCGCCAGGGCGCGCACGTCGTCGGCGCATCCCGCCGCCAGCCGCCGCCAGGCCAGCTCCGCCAGATGGTCCGCCCGCCGCCGCGAGGGCGCGACCGTCAAGCCCGCCTCCGCAAGCAACTCTTCCAGGGCGTCGTCCTCCTCGCCGCAGAGGAGCGCCCCGGCGGGAAGCTGCGCCATCATCTCGTTCGGCGGCGACAGTCGCGGCGGCGCGACCTCCCGCCACTCCGCCTTCGGCCCCTGATAGACCGCCCAGGCGATCTCACCGCGACCGGCCCTGTGCAGGGCGCAGACCGGCCTCCCGCAGGCGCCGTACTGATAGGCCTCGATCTCCAGCCGGCCCACCCCTACGATGGGGAGGCCGAGCGCGAAGGCGAGCCCCTTCGCCGTGCTCACGCCCACTCGCAGGG
>DAOUEO010000161.1:0-1505 GCA_034430455.1 Dehalococcoidia bacterium
TGGGTGCTGGCTGGTCACCAATTCAACGTAACCGCTAGCATCGGGATCGCCTTGTACCCCCAACACGGGGAAGACGCTGAGACGCTCCTTAGAAACGCCGACACGGCCACGTACTGTGCTAAGGACCGGGGACGGGACAACTTCGAGCTGTTCGTCTCGGCCGTGGATGTCGACATCCGACACCGGGCGGCCATGTAGTCCGCGCCCAGGACAACAAGGAGCCGGAACGTGCAGTGTTCCGGCCTTGCTCTACGATTTCTGGCGACCCCGAGGGGATTCGAACCCCCGATCTCCACCGTGACAGGGTGGCATGTTAGACCGCTACACCACGGGGCCGCACATACCATATCCGGCCACACCGACGACAACCGTAGCTGCCACGGCGGGCCAGATTCATTGTAGGCGCGCCCGCTCCCGCTGTCAACCGCGCGCCGCTACGCCGACTGACCCCCGTCCAGCACGATCGTCTGCCCCGTAACATAGCTCGACGCATCCGACGCCAGCCACACGGCCACCCCCGCCATCTCCTCCGGCTGCCCGATGCGTCCCAGGGGCGTCATCTCGATCGTGTGCTTCAGTATCTCCTCGTTGCTCCAGAGCGCCTCCGCGAACCGCGTCTGCACGATCCCCGGCGCTATCGCGTTCACCCGTATCCCGTACTGCCCCAGCTCCTGCGCCAGCACCTGCGTCAGCATGATCACCCCCGCCTTGCTGATCGAGTAGCAGCCCAGCCCCGGCGACGCCCTCTTGCCCCCCGTGGACGCGACGTTGATGATGTTGCCCAACCCCCTCTCCCTCATCCCCCGCGCCACCGCCTGCGACAGCAGGAAGTACCCCTTCAGGTTCACCGTGACTATCTGGTCCCAGGCCCTCTCCCCCATGTCCACCAGAGGGCCGAAGTAGGGGTTTGTCGCCGCGTTGTTGACCAAGATGTCGATCTTCCCGAACTGGTCCAGCGTCGACTGCACCAGCCTATCGATATCCTCCTGGTTGCGCATGTGCGTCGCCATCGCCGCCGCCTTGCGACCCAGCCCCCGTATCTCCTCCGCGACGACATCCAGGTCCGCCTGCTTCCGGCTCGCCACCACCACGTCGGCGCCGTACTGCGCTAGCCCCAGCGCGATGCTCCGCCCGATCCCCCGCGAGCCGCCCGTCACCACGGCGACCCTGCCGCTCAAATCAAATGAGACCTCTGCCATCGTCCCGCTCCTTTCCTGATCGACCTCGCGCTCGGCCTGCCGAGCCGCCCCCTAGGACCCACTGCCGGCCCTCTCGTAGTAGCCCACGACGTTCGCCACCGCCCGCGTCGCCCTCTCCAGCGTTGGCAGCGCCAGGATGCCCTGCTCCCGATACCAGTCGCGCGCCCTCCGCCGCTTCGTCTCCGCCTCCGCCATCTCCACCTCCTCGCCGCCCAGCGGCAGGACCATCACCACCGGCTTCCCGTGGCGCTCCTTCATCCTCACGACGGCGTCCATCAGCGACTGCGCGAAGTCGTCCGTGCTCGC
>DAOUEO010000162.1:0-6062 GCA_034430455.1 Dehalococcoidia bacterium
TCACCCTTGCCATTATCGGACTGGGCGTCCTCACAATTCTGTATGTGTTGAGCACGATAATGCACATCGTCGTCGAAGGCGAGCTAGGACAGGTCTTTGGGGAGAGAAGGATGAGAGCAAGAATTCAGGCCCTGCGGAACCACTACATCCTCTGCGGCTTCGGCCGCGTCGGCGAGGAAATAGGGAAGGAGTTCCGCGACCGCGGCATCCCCTTCGTCGTCATCGAGTCGAACGCCGAGGCGATAGGGCGCGCCCGCGAGCGGGGATTCCTCCTCATAGATGGAGACGCCGCCTCCGACGCTGTCCTCGTCGAGGCCGGCATCCAACACGCCCGCTGCCTCCTTGCCGCCTCCGACTCCGACGCCGGCAACACCTACATTATCCTCACCGCCAAGGCGATCAGGCCAGACATCCTGGTCGTCGCCCGCGCCGGCCAGCCGGGCAATCAGCAGAAGATGCTGCGCGCCGGCGCCGACAAGGTCACCTCTCCCTACCTTATCGGCGGCCGCAGGATGGCCCTCTCCGCCCTCCAGCCGCTGGTCGTGGACTTCGTCGACACCCTGGTGGGGGGAGGAGGTGGGGGGATGGGGGAGCACATCATCGCGGAGGTGGTGGCCACCCAGGAGTGCGGGATAGCCGGCTGTACGCTGGCGGATGTGCTGCGGGGTGCGACGAATGCCAACATCCTCGCCATCCACAGGGCGACGGGCGAGGTCGTCGTGGGGCCGCGCGAATCCGACGTCGTCGGGGCGGGCGACCGCCTCATCGTCCTGGGGCGGGAGTCAGACCTGGCGGCCCTCGCCGGCGCGGGGACGGAGCCCGCGTCTGCTTCCTAGCGTCGTGCAATCTGCCTTCTGAGAATCCGCAAAGTGAGCCAACGAGCCCTGTTCATCGTCAACCCCGTGGCCCGGGGCGCGCCTCCCCAGGAGAAGCTGCGGCAGGCCATTGACTGGCTGGAGGGCCGGGGCTGGCAGGCCGAGCTGACGTTGACGGAGCAGAAAGGACACGCTACCGATCTGGCCCGTCAGGCCGCGCGGGAGGGATTCGATACCGTCGTAGCCTGCGGCGGCGACGGGACGGTCAACGAGGTGGCCAACGGCCTTGCCCTCTCCGACACCGCGCTGGCCGTGATCCGCGGCGGCACCGCCAACGTCTGGGCCAAGGAGGTGAGGATACCGCGCGACCCGCTCAAGGCCGTCAGGGTTGTGTGCGAGGGCGAGAGGCGGCGCATCGACCTCGGGCTCGCGGAGCCGTCAGCCGGGGCAGGCGGCGGGCGCTATTTCCTGCTCATGGCTGGCGTCGGGCTCGACGGGCACATCGTGAGCCGGGTCCCAGATGAGCTGAAGCAGCGTCTGGGCGCCGCCGCCTACGTACTGCACGGCCTTCGCGAGGCGTTGCGCTACCGCAGCAGCGAGACCGCCGTCATCATCGACGGGGAGACGCTGTCGGTCGACCTCTGCTGGCTCCTCGTGGGGAATACGCGGTCATATGGCGGCGTCGTGAACGTCACCCACGGTGCTCGCGCCGACGATGGCCTGCTCGATGTGTACGTCTTCGCGGGTCACGGCGTCTGGCGGATGGCAGCGCACGGCCTCAGGGTGCTGGCGCGGCGTCACGACCGGGCGCCCAAGGTCTTCTATCGGCGGGCGCGGACGGTGGAGCTGCCGGCTCCTTGCGCCCTCCCCGTCCAGATCGATGGTGATTACCTGGGATTGGCCCCGCTGGCAGTGCGCGTGGCGCCCGGCGCCCTATCGGTGCTGGTGCCTGCCGGACTCAAGGGCCCGCTGTTCCAGAGGACCGCCGCGGACGCGCCCTAGCCATCCCGCGTCGGCAGCACCTGCCCGGCCTTCACGGAGAAGACGCTGGCTCCGGGAATGAGCCTCTGTCCCTCCTCTTCCCTCTCCGCGGATGTGATCCAGACCTGGTCAAAGCCGGAGATAACGTCCAGGACGCCGGCGCGGCGACCCGCGTCCATCTCGGAAAGGACGTCGTCTAGGAGAAGGACGGGATGATCGCCGGTGTTGGCGAGGAGGAACTGCGCCTCCGCCAGACGCAAGGCCAAGGCGGCGGTGCGCCCCTGCGCGCGGGAGGCGAAGGCGGCGGCGGGCCGGTCGTCGAGCAGGAAGACAAGGTCGTCGCGGTGGGGGCCCCAGAGGGAGGCGCCTGCCGCCACTTCCCGCTCGCGGCCCTGGAGGAGAGTCTGCAAGAAGGCGGTGGCCAGCTCCTCCTGACCGGCGTTGCCCGCGCGCTCGCCGTCCCAGCCGTCGGCCCAGCGCGGCTGATACGTCAGCGTCAGCGCCTCCCGCCGGTGGCTCAAGAAGCCGTGCGCCGCAGCGGCGAGGCCGGCTAGGCGGGCGACAGTCCGCGACCTCGCGCTCACTAGGTAAGAGCCGGCCTGCGCCAGATAATCGTCCCAGAAGGCGAGCTCTTCTCGCCGGGCCATCCCCGACTGGATGCGCCGCAGGAGCGCGTTCCGTTGCGAGAGCACCTTGTTGTACTGCTGGAGCGATGCCAGGTAGCGCGCGTCCACCTGGGTCAGCGTGATGTCGAGGTAGCGGCGTCGCAGCGAGGGCGGGCCGCCGATCAGATCGATATCCTGCGACGTGAAGAGGACGGCGTTGATGCGGCCTATCGTCTCGGACGCCTTCTTGGGGACGCCGTTCACGCGCAGTCGCTTGCCGGCGCGGGGGCGGCCTTCGGACGGGGGGGCACTGTCTTCCGGCTGGCCCTGGATGACCATCTCCACGCGGATGGGCCCCGACGACCGTTCGGCCTCGGCCACGAGGCGCGCCACGGGCGGCCCCTCTTGCGCCGCCTCCCAGCGGACTAGCTCGCTGTCGCTGCCGGCGCGGAGGGAGCGGATCGTGGAGAGGAGATAGACGGCCTCCAGGAGGTTTGTCTTGCCCTGGGCGTTCTCGCCGATGAACAGCAGCGGCCCCGCGGGTGGGTCAAGCTCCAAGTCGCGGTAGTTGCGGAAGTCGCTGAGGCTGAGGTGACGGACATGCATAGCGAAAGGACGGGCTACGGCGCTCGCGCGTGGTCGAAGAGCGGCGGTGGTCCCGTGCTCACCACGAGTCTACTGGAACCGACCGTCATCCGCCAGGGGTTGGGGGTTTGGAGGAAAGAGGGCGTGGGCGGCTGGTCTTGCGTGGGTGCCCTCGTGAAAGAAGCTTACAGCTTCGTGGTCCCGAAGGGAGCTGGCGCTTGCCTGCTAGAGGATGGGATCAGAGGCGAAGAAGGCGTGGTCAAGCAACCTACGGCGCCCAACCGATGACGCCCTGCTTACGACGCCGACTGGAAGCGCACCCTTAGCCGGTTGGCCTCGGGGCGCGACTCCTCCACCTCGGCCTGCTGTCCCGTCGCCTGGGAGAGCGTCTCCACGAGTCGGCTGGCCGTGACCGGCTGAGACAGCGTCAGCACCACGCGGGCCTCGCCGTCGAAATAGCGTTCCACGGATGCCCCCTCGATGGCGGGCATCCGTGTGAGGGCGCGCTGCGCCTCCATCAGGCCCTGGAAGCCCGGCACCGACGAGATGACCAGCGTGAGGCCCTCGCTGCTGGGCATGAACGCCGGCTCTGTCTCCTCGGGAGTTGGGGCTGCCTCGGCAGGGGGAGCAGGCGGTTGGCCGGGGGTCGTCGCCGGGGCCCGCGATGCCGGGAGGTCTTCTAGACGCCGCTCCAGCCGTTCGACTGACCTCGTCAGCGATGTAACCTGTTCGGTCAGGAACCTCCGGTCGTGGTCCATGCGGTCTTCCGCGCGGTCGAAGTAATCTCGTAGAGAGCGGAAGGTGGACTGCATCTCATCGGCGAGCAGCCTTCTCTCCTCGGCCATGCGGTCGAGTGTTCGGTCGAAGTGTTCGGTCAGCGTATTGACGAGCGACTGGACCTCTTGCGGCCAGCCGCGGTTCGGGTGTTTGGTGGCTTCTGGGGGGGGATGGGCTGCTGGCGGGCGCTCCTGAGCGGCGCTTACTAGCGCGGCTTCTGCGTCCAGTAGGGCCCGCGCCAGGATATCGGCGGCGCGGCGGGTGCCCTCGCTAGCCGGTTCTTCCTTGTGCTCCTCGTGGCCAGCGGTATCCTCCGTCTGAGTCGGCTCCTCCGACCGCTGTAGCGGCAGTTCGCTCTTCTCAGGCATAGGTAGTCCTTCTTCAACAGGAGCCGGAGGCTCGGTGCGTGCTGGCGGTGGCCCATGGACAGCGGGAGCGGCTTGCGTCCGCTTCCGTGGTCTTGAGGGCGGGCCCGCGATCAGCGTCCAGAGGCGTGACAGGACGTTGGGCAGGGGCAGACCACGCCCCCGTCGCCCTGCTGGAGAACCCCGTGAGATGCGCCTCTGCGACTCGCCGTTGGCCTCCGATGGCTTCTTCGACTTCATGTTATGCTCAAGGTCTGGCGACCGCACGGTCTAAGAGAGACTGCGGCCTCACAGGTGTTATCGGCAGGTTCGCCGCGACCTCAAAGGGTGGAGTCCTCTTCTCAGAGTCATTGTACCGTAAATTCGGGGAGCTGCGAGGATTCACCTGCGGCCAGAGATGGCGCAGGTGCAAAGGCCCCGACCACCAAAGGCCGGGGCCCTCCTGCCCTCTGCCTAATCGATCAAATAGGCCCAGCCCAAGGTGGTGCCGCGCGTGTCCTTGCGCGCCACGAACGTTAGACCTCTGGCCCTGCTGTGGCAATACCCGGCGGCGTGCGCAGAGGAGCGACGGGGATTGGGGGCAGCTCTTATGAGGCTGGGTGCCGATACCAGGGGATCAGCGAAGCCTTTCCTCCCAGCGGGCGCGACTCCATGCGCAGGCCCGGGTGGATCTTCGTGCGGACGCCGTCGGAGCAGGTGAGCAGTTCGCCCTTCCGGTTGTAGAGACGGTAATGGATGGGGATGTCCGGACCCGTGGGGATATCGAGGAGCAGCTCTCCATCCGCTGTCTGCACCTTGAACCCGTCCGGAAACGATGAGGCGGCTCCCGAGTGGGCTACCGGACGGCCCACAGAATCGTAGAGATAGAAGTAGATAAGGGGGCGACCCTCGTCGTCCACGCCGACGTTCAAGATCACCTCGTTGGTTGGCGCGTCGACGAAGACGACTGATGTGCCCGGGCGTCGGTGTCCTAGCCGCGTAAGCCCCTCCTTCGCGTTGCCCCACGCCTATGGCTACAGGGCGTATCTAGAAAGGCAGTGGGCGTCAGCGCCGTCGCCGAAAGCCCCCTCGCCCGCCGCGTGGGCCGTGCCGTCGCCGTGCCAGCGATGTCTGCTCCACGACGACGTCCATCACGTGTCCTTTGAGCTCGATGCCCCGCAGGGCCTCGACGGCCGCCGCCGCGGCCTCGTCCTCCAGCTCGATATAAGCGTAGCCCCGACGACGGCCGGCGCGGTTGCGGGCGACCTTGATGGAGCCGATCTCGCCGAAGGGTGAGAACACCGTACGCAGGTCACTATCAGTGGCTTCCGAAGACAAATTGCCAACGAACAGAGTGGTCAATGCGGTCCTCCTCTGCGCACGGCAGATCGCTAGGCCGACGGACATGACGCTCCGGCGCCCCCTCAGGTCAAGAGGACGGTGTGCCAGGGTCGACTAGGTTGGCGTCTAGTAGCGGCTGCGTTCCGGCGACCGCTTCGCGAAGCAGTCCCGGCAGTAGACGGGCCGGTCGCCCCGTGGTTCGAACGGGACCTCCGTGTTCTGGCCGCACTCGGCGCAGACCGCCGAGAACATCTGCCGGGGAGACGAGCTGTAGCCACCGCCACCGCCGCCGCCGTAGCCGCCGCGACCGCCGCCGCGCTCCGCCTTGCGGGCCTCGCGGCAGGTAGTGCAGCGCTTGGGCTCGTTGGTGAACCCGCGGCTGGCGTGGTACTCCTGGTCCTCAACCGAGAACGTGAATGAGGCGCCGCAATCGACGCAGGTTAGGGTTTTGTCGGTGTAAGCCACTCGACGACCTCCTTAGGGATCCGCTATTCCTTGTCGTCGAGTGCGGAACGGGGCTCAGGCTGTTCGTTACGATTCGAGGACAGGGACACTTTCCTATGCATGAATTCTAACAGGCTCCTATGCCCGCTGTCAAGTAGGGGCGACCCCTA
>DAOUEO010000163.1:0-1531 GCA_034430455.1 Dehalococcoidia bacterium
CCGTTGAAGGCGATCTTCGCCTCCTCCCCCTCCACCACGGCGTCGAGCTCGCCCAGGTTGTCGCCGATCTCCTCGGCGCGGGCGGCGATCGTCATCTTGCCCGGCGTCAGCTCCTCGCCCGGCGCGAACTGGACGCGCACGATGCCGCTGCCGTCGCGGGCGAAGATCGAGGCGATGCGCGTCTCGCGCAGGAAATCGGCCGCGCTGACGACGGCCTTGCTGGTGTGGCCCTCGGGGATGAGCTGGCTGTAGTTGGGGAATGTGCCCTGGATGAGCTGCGACACCAGCTCCACGTTCTTGAGGCGGAATAGCACCTGCGTCTTGTTGGCGTTGAGCGTCATCTGCACCGGCTCCTCCTCGTCGCTGAGGAGACGGTTCACTTCGTTCAGGGCGCGCGCCGGGACGATCACCTCCGTCTTCTCGGAGACGGCCTTGGGCAGGGCCAGGTCGTAGACGGAGAGGCGGAAGCCGTCGGCGGCGGCGAAGGTGAGCTTGGAGTCCTCCATCAGCGTGTGGACGCCGGTGAGGACGGGCCGCGAGTCGTCGGTGGCGGCGGCGAAGACGACCTGTGTGATCGCCTTGTGCAGGCTCTTGGGGTCGAGTTCCAGGCCGGCGCCGCCCTCCACGTGTGGTATCGGCGGGAAGTCGTCCGCGTCCATGCCCCCGATCGTCGCCTCGTTGCGGGCGCAGACCAGCCGCAGTTGACGGGAGCGGGCGGGCAGCGCCATGTCGATCTTCTCCGTGGGGAGGGAGTTGACGAAGTCCGTCAGCAGGCGGGCAGGGATCGTGACGGCCCCTTCCTCCTCCACCTGGGCGCCGATCCAGCAGGTCAGCGCGATCTCCAGATTCGTCGCCGACAGCTTGAGGCGCCCGCCCTCGGTGGCGATGAGGACGTGTCCCGTGATGGGCAGGGTAGTGCGGGTGGCCACCGCCCGTCCGACGATGCCCAGGCCGCGCGCCAGATTCTCCTGAAGACAAGATAGCTTCATAGCGATCACCTACATACTCATTTTGACGGAAGTATACTCCAGCGGCGAGGGCACGGCAAGGGGGAGGCGGCTGCGCGGCCCCATTTCCGCTATCCGGCGAGCTGCGGGAGGACTTCCGCCGCGGCCGCGATCGTCGCGTCTATCTCCGCTTCGCCGTGGGCGGCGGAGACGAACGCCGCCTCGAACTGCGATGGCGCCAGGTAGATGCCGCGCTCCAGCATGCCGTGGAAGAACCGGGCGTAGCGCTCGCGGTCGGAGCGGCGGGCGCTTTCGTAGTCCGTGACGGCGGCGTCGTTGAAGAAGAACGTCATCATCGAGCCCATCCGGTTCGTCTGCAGGGGCACCCGCGCCTTCTCCGCGGCGCGCGCCATCCCCTCCGCCAGCCGCGACGCCGGCACCTCCAGCCTGTCGTAGAAGCCGTCCACCCGCAGCGCCCGCAGCGTCGCCAGCCCCGCGTTCATCGCCAGCGGGTTCCCGGAGAGCGTCCCCGCCTGATAGACGGGGCCCAGCGGGGCGACCATCTCCATTATCCGGCGCTTGCC
>DAOUEO010000164.1:0-2242 GCA_034430455.1 Dehalococcoidia bacterium
TTCATCAGATAGCCGTGGGCGGCGTGCAACTGGACGGCGTCGAAGCCGGCCTCCCTGGCCCTCGCGGCGGCGGCGGCGAAGTCGCGCACCGTCGCCTCCACCTCGTCCGCGGTCATCGCCCGGTGCTCCCAATGATGCCCCTCGATCTGGGAGGGACCGATGGCGACGCGCGCTCCTCTGAACAGAAGCCCTGAGTTGATCCCGCCGTGCGCGATCTGCGCCGCTATCCTGGCGCCGTGGTCGTGCGCCACATTCGTGAGGCGTCGCAGCCCCTCGATATGGCGGTCGTGGGAGATCCCGTACTGGCGGCGGGCCGCCTTGCCCTCGTCCGAGACGTAGGCGTAGCCGGTAACGATGAGGCCCACGCCGCCGCGGGCCAGGCCGCCGATTATCTCCACCGATTTGTCGGTGGCCTCGCCGTCGTCGGTGGCGCTGGCGTCCCAGGTAGCCGAACGCTGGAAACGGTTGCGGACCTCCATCCCGGCGATGGTTATCGGTTCAAAAGGGTTGGCCATCGGTCCCTCTCTTACGCAGTCGGTCTTGGGGTTCGCGCGGACTCTTCGATGTCGGGAGCGACGTCACGCTCAAGATTCAGCTTACCCGGGGGCCGCGTTGGTGTGCAATCAGGCCGACGATGGCGAACGACAGCGCCAGGCTGGCCACGACCGTCGGCCACTCGTCTTTCACCCGCTCGGCGGCGTCCCTCAGCAGGACGCCCCGCTTCGCCTCGCAGACGAGGGTGAAGGCAGCGGTGCCGGGGATGGGGGCGCCGTCCAGCCCCGCCGAGGCGAGGCCCGACGACGACGACGGGACTTCCCGCATCGCCACCTCCATCGGGCGCGTGGGGATCAGCGAGACGCTGAAGAGCGAGCGGCGCGCGTCCTTCACGTACCCCAGGTCGATGCGGTTCGCCCCCGGCCTGACCGATATGGCGCGCGACGACACCAGCACGCTCCCGCCGCCGTCCTCCACCGACACCTCCACCGCCGTCTCGCCCCGGAGGACGCTGAACTCAACCGCCCGCAGGTCGTCGCGACCGGAGAAGAAAGCAAAGGAGAATGTGCCGCCGGCCGGCACGACCGTCGGAGGCGCCGCGGTCGAGAACGGGGAGACCGCCACCTCGCCGGGGACGAGGAACACGGCGACAAGATAGACAGCCAGGGAGCCCAGGAGGGCCGGCGCGAGCAACGGCGGCGGCGCGTAGGCCGGCCTCTCCTCCGCCATCGTGCGCCAGAAGAGGACGAGCGCCCCTCCCCAGGCGAGGGCGCCCAGCCAGAAGAAGACGATCGTCAACGGCTCGCGCGGGATTACGGTATCGAAGGGAGGGATATCGAGCACGCGGTCGGTCAGCGGCATGAACAGACCCGTCCCCAGGTCGTTGCCGTGGTCGAGCGTCAGCAGCAGGGCGTAGGCGGTCACGACCAGATAGGGGAGCAGGAAGGCGCGCCGCAGGGGCACGGCGAGGGAGAGGGCGCCGAGCATCAGGAGGGAGCGCTGGGGGTTCCATTCGGGCAGGAGGTAGATGACGGCGTGGACGGCCAGGAAGGAGAAGAGCAGCAAGGTCGGGCTCCGCTCCCCATCCCCGCGCGGCCGTCGCAGCCAGAGGAAGACGAGGAAGGCGACGTATAGCGCGGCAAGGGCGGCGTTCCCCGCCGGCGTCGCCTTGCCGGCCTGGGTGCCGAAGAGGCCGCGCTCCCAGAAGTAGGACGTCCAGACGAACGGCAGTATCAGCGCCCCGAACACGCCGAACCCGGCCGCGGCCAGCAGCGCCCTCTCGCGGCGGCCGCGTCCGAGCAGCAGCGCGAACGGCACGACCAGCAGGATCGGGGTGAGCTTGACAGCGGCGCCCACGGCAAGAGCGACCATCGCCGACAGGCGCAACGGCGCCGGCCGCCCGCCGACCCGCAGGTCGCCGCCTTCGAGGGCGCGCATCGCCAGGGCCAGGCCGACGGCGGAGGCGAGGAAGGCCCAGCCGTCGTTCTGCCCCATCAGCAGGCCGTAGAGGATGACGGCGGGGTTGACGAGCCAGAGCACGGCGGCGATCTCTCCCCTGCCGTCACGGAGCGTCTTCGTGAGAACGAACGCCACGAAGAGGTAGACGATGAGATAGGGCAGCTTCAGGAGGAAGGTGACCGGCAGGTCGCGGAGTACGGAGTCGAATGTGTCGGACTGCCAGCTATCGACGTTGATTAGATGCGCCGCGTCCAGCCCCCAGAGCCAGAGCGCCGTCGGGTAGTAGAAC
>DAOUEO010000165.1:0-2042 GCA_034430455.1 Dehalococcoidia bacterium
AAGCTAAAATAAGGAGGCCATTTTGACTCCCAGCAAGGACAGCACCCACGAGTGGGCCCTCATCCTCGGCTCCTCCAGCGGCATGGGCGCCGCCACCGCCATCGAGCTCGCCCGCGCCGGCATGAACGTCTTCGGCGTCCACCTCGACCTGCGCTCCACCCTCCCCAGCGCCGAGCGCGTCGTCGCCGACATCAAGGCCCTGGGCCGCGACGCCGTCTTCTTCAACACCAACGCCGCCGACCCCGCCAAGCGCGCCGCCGTCGTCGAATCCATCCGCGACCGCCTCGCCAAGGACGGCCCCGACGCCTACGTCCGCGTCCTCCTCCACTCCCTCGCCTTCGGCACCCTCCTCCCCTTCATCGCCGACAACCCCAAGGAGCGGCTGAGCCAGCGCCAGCTCGAGATGACGCTCGACGTGATGGCCAACACCCTCGTCTACTGGACCCAGGACCTCATGGCGGCGGGCCTCCTGCGCCGGGGGAGCCGCATCTTCGCCATGACCAGCTCCGGTGCCACCCGCGTCATCCCCAACTACGGCCCCGTCTCCACTGCCAAGGCGGCGCTGGAGTCGCACGTGCGGCAGCTCGCCGTCGAGCTGGCCCCCCGCGGCATCGCCGTCAACGCCGTGCGCGCCGGCGTGACCGACACCCCCGCCCTGCGCAAGATACCGGGCGGCATGAAGCTGTACGAGCGCGTGCAGCGCCACCACCCCAGCGGCCGCGCGACGACCCCCGACGACGTGGCGCAGGCGATTGCGGCCCTGAGCGACGCCCGGCTGGCCTGGATGACGGGGAACGTCATCGGCGTGGACGGCGGCGAGGACATTACCGCGTAGCCGCTCGCCCGAGCCCGCTCCTCCTCGGGCAGGGGAGTCCAGAGGGGGCCTCCCCTCTGGCGGGGTTCAAGGGGTGTCCCCTTGATTCCCAAAACACCCCTGGGGCGGGTGGGTGGGAAGACAGACGCTGATGTTACGGTCCTTCCCTGGAAGGACGCCGACTCCCCTTCATCAGCGTGCACGGAGGCGAGGAGAGCCCATAGCCCATGCGACGACCCAGGGCCTGGATGGCGTGGAGCAGCGGCAAGGACGCCGCCTGGGCGCTTCACCTGACATCGCGGTCGGGCGAGCTGGAGGTCGTCGGCCTGCTGACCACGGTCACGGACGGCTTCCAGCGTGTCTCGATGCACGGCGTGCGCGAGACGCTGCTCGAGGCCCAGGCGGCGGCGCTCGGCCTCCCTCTCCACCGCGTCTCCATTCCCACGCCCTGTCCGGATGAGGTCTACGGCGACCTCATGCGCGCCTCGCTGGCGCGGGCGAGGGCCGACGGCGTATCGCACGTCATATTCGGCGACCTCTTCCTAGAGGACGTCCGTGCCTATCGCGAGGCGCGCCTCCGTGAGGCCGGCATGACCGCCTGCTTCCCCCTCTGGCTGCGCGACACCGCCTCCCTGGCCCGCGACATGATCGACGGCGGCCTGCGGGCGCTCGTCACCTGCGTCGACCCCCGTCAGGCGCCGCGCGAGATCGCCGGCCGCGCCTACGACGACGAGCTGTTGGCGTCGCTGCCCGATTCCGTCGACCCCTGCGCCGAGAACGGCGAGTTCCACACCTTCGTCTGGGACGGCCCCATGTTCGCGCGGCCCATCGCCGTGCGCCTCGGCGAGGTGGTGGAGCGCGACGGCTTCCGCTTCGCGGACGTCCTGCCCGCAGAGCGGCCTGTCAGCGGATGGGACAGATGGGACAGCGGATAAGCGGATGAACTTGCCTATTCGATATCCGTTTATCTGTTCCTCATCCGTTGACCGAGCGGGTCGGGCAGGGAGGCCCGACCCTACGGATAGGGGGGAGTGAAGAGGGGGAGTATCCCCCTCTTCCGGGGTTCAAGGGGTGTCCCCTTGATTTCCCAAAAACAGCCCTAGGGCGGGTGGGTGGGAAGACAGACGCTCATGTTGCGCCGACCACGCCGACGTCCCATCACCCGCAAGACGCCCCATACGACAAGGCTGCGGGATTCATCCTGCAGACCGCCCTCAGCTCCGGGGGA
>DAOUEO010000166.1:0-3241 GCA_034430455.1 Dehalococcoidia bacterium
ACCTGCCGCGATCCCGCCGCCCTGCGGTCGTTCCTGTCGCCCTTCGCCCGCTCCGACCCGCTGAACCTCCTGCTCGACAACAGCCTCTCGTTCGAGGGCAACATGAGCTATCTGGCCCGGCTCGGCCACCTCACCGCCGTGTCGCGCAACCGCCGCTGGCGTCGAGCCCTGAAGGCAAGCGAGACCGCAAAGGCCGTGGCGGAGCGCGGCCGCTCCATGCTGGAGACGTCGCGGGCGGAGAGACGGCGGGAGAACCTGCGCTGCCCGCGCACTGACGAGGTCGCCGCCCTGGACGATCCCTATCTCAGCCGCTACACCATCGACGACTTTCCCCGCCTCAAGGCGATGCGCGCCGAGTTCTTCGGCGCCCGCGGCACCGTCTGCACCGAGCGGCCGCGGCTGATCACGGAGTGCTACCGCGAGCACGGCTTCGAGACCGACGCCGAAGGCCGCGAGATCGACCCCGAACTGAGACAGGCCGGCGCCCTCCACCATCTCCTCGTCAACAAGGAGCCCCTCATCCGCGACCGCGCCCTCCTGCCGGGGACGACAACCACCAAGTTCCCCGGCGTCGTCGTCTATCCCGAAATGTCGGCCATCGGCATCTGGGCCGAGCTCACGACGGTGAGCAACCGCGAGTTGAACCCCTACCACGTCTCCGCCGAGGACGTCGACCTCCTCAACCAGGAGGTCTTTCCCTACTGGGTCGACCGCAACGTGCGCGAGTGGACGCGGCGGGAGTGGAATAACCCCCGCTGCCAGCAACTGGACGAGCGCTGGGTGCTCTACTTCATGTGGAAGACCGCCGCCGTCTCCCACACCATCCCCGACTACCCGGCGGTGCTTGCGAGGGGTCTGCTCTCCATCCGGGAGGACGCGGCCCGTCTCGAGGCCACCGCGGCCGACGAGCGGGCCCGCAACTTCTATCGCGCCACCCAGATCGTGATCGACGGGACGCTGCGCTACGCCGAGCGGTTGGCGGAGAAGGCGGAGGCCATGGCCGCCGAGCTCGACGCCGCCGACCCGGCGCAGGCGGAGCGGCGGGGTGAGCTTCTGGAGATGGCCCGCATCTGCCGCAAAGTGCCCGCCGGCCCGTCCGAGTCGCTGCACGAGGCGCTGAGCGTGATCCTGCTGATCCAGATCGCGCTCCACATGGAGAACATGAACGCCGGACTCTCCCTCGGCCGGCTGGACGCCTGGCTCCAGCCCTACTTCCTCCGCGACGTCTCCGCGGCGCGCAGCGAAGAGGAGCGGGAGGCCGTCGTCCGTCGCGCCGTCGAGCTGGTGGGCTCCTTCTTCTTCCAGTGCAACGACCATCTTCCCCTCGTGCCGGGCGTGGGCCTGCGACTGTTCGCTGGCAGCTCGTCCGACATGGCGCTGACCGTCGGCGGCGTCGACCGCGAGGGCAACAGCGCCGTCTGCGACATGACCTACGTCGTGCTCAAGGTCGCCGAGATGCTGACGCTGCGCGACCCCAACCTGAACGCCCGCTACCATCCCAAGGCCAACTCCCTCGAGTACCTGCGCCGCCTCTGTGAGGTGAACGTCATCACCACCGCCACCCCCTCGATCCACAACGACGAGGCGGTCATCGCCACCTTGGTCAATCAGGGGTTCGCCCTGGAGGACGCGCGGGACTGGGGCGCCACCGGCTGCGTCGAGCCGACGAGCTGCGGCCGGCACATCGGCCACACCAACTGCATGCTCCTAAACACCGTGGCGGCGCTGGAGATGGCGCTGAACGACGGCTACCATCCCCTGATCCGCGAGCAGGTCGGCCCCCACACCGGAGAGGTCACCGATGCCTCCCGCTTCGACACCTTCGACAAGTTCCTCGCCGCCTACAAGGAGCAGCTCGGCTACCTGATCGGGCAGTCGGTGGAGTACAACAACCTGCTGGGGCGGGCCCATCAGCGCCTGCACCCGACGCCGCTCCTCTCGTCGCTGGTCCAGGGCTGCCTTGAGAGCGCCCGCGACGTCATCGACGGCGGCGCTAGGTACAACAGCTCCGGCGCCGCCCTCGTCTCCATCGCCGACGTGATCGACAGCCTGCTGGCGATCAGGCAACTGGTGTACGAAGAGAAGGCGGTCGATTTCCGGACGCTGCTGCAGGCCCTCCGCGACGACTTCGCCGGCCACGAGGCGCTTCACGCCCGCATCATGAAGAGGGTGCCCAAGTTCGGCTCCGACGCCCCCGGCACGCGGGAGATGGCGGAGGATATCATCAACTTCATCTACGACGAGTACCAGTCGAAGACCAACTACCGCGGCGGCCGCTACACCAGCGGCTTCTGGAGCATGTCGAACCACGTGGTCTTCGGCTCTCTCTCCGGCGCCCTGCCCAGCGGCCGCAAGCGGGGCAAGGCGTTCACCCCCGGCATCACGCCGGCAGCGTCGGCCTCGCCCAACCTGCTGGACAACATCCGCACCGTCGCCGCCCTCGACCCCCTGAAGATGCCGAACAACATCGCCTTCAACGTCAAGCTCACGCCGGCGCCCGGCGAGCCCCACGCCGAGTTCGTCGAGCACGCCACCACCTACGCCAGGACCTACTTCGAGCTGGGTGGCATGCAGATGCAGTTCAACATGGTCACCACGGAGACCCTCCGCGACGCCATGGAGCACCCGGAGCAGTACCGCAATCTGATGGTCCGCATCTCCGGCTACAACGCCTACTTCGTGGAGCTCAACCGCGAGATGCAGATCGAGCTCATCGAGCGGGCGGAGTACCGCTAGCCGTCATGGCCGGCCCCGACGCAACGTCGACTGGAACGTCCTCATCCCCGCCGGAGCGGCGGCGGCCTCTCATCGTCGACGTGCGGCCCAACTCGCTCGACGACGGTCCCGGCATCAGGACGACCGTCTTCTTCAAGGGCTGCCCGCTCGCCTGCGTCTGGTGCCACAACCCCGAGGCTATCGCCTCCGAGCCGGAGATCGCCTTCCTGGAGAAGGACTGCATAGCCTGCGGCGACTGCATGCCCGTCTGCGCGCCGGAGGCGCTGGGCCCCGGCCCTGCCGTCTCCTTCGACCGCTCCCGCTGCAACTCCTGCGGCCTCTGCGCCGATGTCTGCCCCACGGGCGCCCTCAAGCGGGTCGGCCGCTACTGGGAGATCGACGAGCTGCTGCCCCTCCTCCTCCGCGACCGGCCCTTCTACCGCAACTCCGGCGGCGGCGTGACCCTCTCTGGCGGCGAGGCGACGATGTTCCCCCGCTACGTCGAGGAGCTGTTGAAGCGGCTGCG
>DAOUEO010000167.1:0-1537 GCA_034430455.1 Dehalococcoidia bacterium
CCGGAAAAGCAGCCGAAGAGGAAGGGCGTCCAGTCCGTCTTCTCCGTCCGCTGGTTGTGGAGCTCCATCACGAGGCCGAAGAGGAGCATGGTGGCGTTCAGAGAGAAGATGAGCACGAGGCTCGGCAGGTCGTACATCCCCGATAGCATGGCGATGACGACTATCATCACGGACGCGCTGAGGGCGTACTCGTACCACCGGACGTAGTTGATCCTCTTCTTGAGGTTGCGGACGTACCACTGGTAGACGCGGGGCGAGGCGATCAGGAGGTGGGCCGCCGCCGATATCAGGAGGAAGACGCCCACGAGCGGGCCGATGCGCAGGTCGTAGAAGGTCTTGGTGACCGGGCTTCCGTAGGGCTGCTGCGAGCTGACCTCGAGGAAGGACGTGGTAAGCGGCACCTTGTAGTCGTTGCTGAGGATGATCATGGCCGCGCCCTGGACGAGGTGAAGGCAGCCCATCACCGCGTTGAACAGGCGGAGCCTCCCGTACTTGCGCTCTTCTGACTGCTCCATCACACGCCTCCTATCTCCATGGTGGAAAGCCAGTGCCCGTCAGATCTGCGAACGTCGTAGGATGCAGCGGATGTCAGCCCCCCGAGGGAGCGAGTAGTGATTATCCACCTCTCGTGAGCGCGCAGTCAAGGGGAGGGCGATGAGCGCGTCGGCAGCGACGACGTCAGGAACGGCGAGAGCGGAGATGGCGGAATCGACGTGGGACGCGGCCGGACGCGGGGCCGGCGCTCGCGCGGGGCGCTACTTGACGAGCTCCTCGATGACGCGCAGCAGCGACGAGGGGTAGACGCCCAGCCAGACGGCGAGGGAAGCCGCCACCGCCAGGACAACCGTCTCCGACGGCGCCAGCGCCCGCGGTGCGGCAAGAGCCTTCTCTTCCGGCGCCTGGCTGTACATGGCGACGATGATCCGGACGTAGTAGAAGAGCCCGATGACGCTGGTGATCACCAGGATGAGGATCGGCCCCCAGAGCGCCGACTGCGCCCCCGCCGCGACGAGGAAGAACTTGCCGACGAAGCCGGCGGTCAGGGGGATGCCGGCCAAAGATAGCAGCATGACGGTGAGAACGCCCGCCACCCACGGCCGGCTCCAGAATAGCCCCCGGTAATCCTCGATGGAGTCGGCGTCGCGCCGGGGCCCGGAGAGCACGGTAACGACGCCGAAGGCCCCCACGGCCGCCACGAAATAGACCACCAGATAGAAGGTGACCGCCGTCACGGCAAGGTCGCCGCTGGCCAGGAAGGCGGTCAGCAGATAGCCGAAGTGGGCGATCGACGAGTAGGCAAGGATGCGTTTGACGTTGTTCTGCAACAGCGCCAGCAGGTTGCCCGCCAGCATGGAGGCGATGGCGATGGCGGAGAAGATCCAGAACAGGGCGTCGTCGGCGTGGAAGTCGATCTGGGTGAAGAAGCGCAGGAGGAGGGCGAACATGCCGGCCTTCGATACGGTCGCCACGAGGGCGGAGACCGGCGCCGGCGCCCCCTGGTAGACGTCCGCCGCCCACATGTGGAACGGCACCACCG
>DAOUEO010000168.1:0-6587 GCA_034430455.1 Dehalococcoidia bacterium
TAGCGCTTGCCGGTCTCAGTGGGGCCGTCATCGAAAACGTGCCCCAAATGAGAGCCGCAGTTCTTGCACGTCACCTCGATCCTGCGCATCCCGGCGGAGTAATCCTCCTCATAGGCGATGCCCTTGTTGACCACAGGCCGGTCGAAAGAGGGCCAACCCGTCCTCGAATCGAACTTCGAGTCGGAAGAGAAGAGCCCGGCCCCGCAGACGACACAGGCGTACATCCCGGGTTCCTTGTTGTGAGTGTACTCGCCGGAGAACGGTGGCTCCGTTCCCTTCAGAAAGCAGACGTTGTGCTGCTCCGGCGTGAGCTTCTTCTTCATGGCGTCGCTTGTCTTCGCCTTGCTTCGCGTCACCGGCATTCCTCCTTCACATCGTCCCCGAAATCGCGGAGCAGCTTCCTGATCTTGGGTTCGATCACTATCGAGCAGTACGGATTGTGCGCGTTGGCGGCGTAGTAGTCCTGATGACTGCTCTCGGCCGGGTAGAACCTCTTGAACGGCTCGATGCTCGTCACGATCTTCCCCTCAAGCTTGCCGGACGCCTCCCACTTGCCTTTGGAAGCCTCGGCCGCTCGCCTCTGCTCATCGTCGTGATAGAAGATGGCCGAGCGATACTGAGGTCCGACATCCGCGCCCTGCCTGTTCAGGGTCGTCGGATCGTGGGTAGCCCAGAACACGTCCAGCAGGCTGTCGTAGGAGACGACTCGCGGGTCGAACGTGATCTGCACGGCTTCGGCGTGGCCGCTCCGCCCACTGGAGACCTGCCCGTAGGAGGGGTCTTCCACTTCCCCGCCGGTGTAGCCGGAAATCACCTCATGGACTCCCCTGATCCTCTTGAACACCGCCTCCGTGCACCAGAAGCATCCTCCGGCCAGTGTGGCCGTTTGGAGTCCAGTCGCCGGAGGCTTCTCCTCATTCGGCGTGCCAGGACGCATCGCGCATCTCTCCCGTCGGGTTTTGTGTCGGCATCTCTCGCTTCTTGTTCCTGCTCTCTATTCTATTTTAGCAGAGCCGTTTGGCACTGGAGTCAAACGCTGATGCGAATTCCCAAGCCGCGTGTCGCAGGTTCGAGTCCCGCCGGGCGCACCGAGCCCCCTACCCGCCATGATTTCCGAGAGGACACCTTGACAGGCCCGATGCGACCCTCTGATAATGTCGGGCACAGCCAGAAGGGTCAGAAGCCGGAAGGAGGCATCAGAATGATGCTCGGAGAGTTCAAGAAGTTCTTGCTGCGGGGCAGCGTCGTGGACCTGGCGGTCGGTATCATTATCGGCGTGGCGTTCGTGGCGATCGTCAACTCCCTGGTCGCTGACCTGCTGACGCCGCTGATCGCGGCCGTCTTCGGGGAACCCGACTTCTCAGCGCTGACCTTCAGCATCAACAAGAGCACGTTTAGCTACGGCTCATTCATCAATGCGCTGATATCCTTCGTGATCATCGCGGCGGTCGTCTTCTACTTCATCGTCGTGCCGGTCAACGCTCTGATAGCGCGCTCGCGGAAGGAGCCGCCGGCGGACGAGACGACGAAGAAGTGCCCGGAGTGCCTGAGCGAGATCCCGGCGGAGGCGCGGCGCTGCGCCTTCTGCACTTCGGAGGTGGGACCCGCCTAGCCGAAGCAGGGAACCTGTGGGGCCTCGATCCAATCTCGCTATCTGAGGGCGCGCTTCAGGGGCCGCCCCACGACGGCGCTCAGCAGCAGGGCGCTCACAAAGCCGATCAGCAGCGCCCCCAGGAACGCCGCCCAGAAGCCGTCGACCCGCACGTCGAGGTCGAACGGGCCGGCGCATCTCCGCTGCCGTCCCTGGAGCCTTACGTCCGTAACCCCGTATCCCGCAACTGTTGTATACTTCTCTCCGGCCCAGCGGCGACTCCCGCGCCATCGTAGTCCCGGCCCTTCGCGGGCAAGCAGGGCCCGGAGGAGGATATGAAGAAGAACGGCACCTTCATCATCAACGAGCTCAGGAAGGAAGAAGCCTGGCGCATGTTCCGGATCATGAGCGAGTTCATCGAGGGCTTCGATACGCTCGCGGGGCTGCTGCCGGCGGTCACGATCTACGGGTCGGCTCGTGTCAAGGAAGACAACCCGCTGTTCCAGCTCGGTGAGGAGCTGGGCCGCAGGTTCGTCCAGGCCGGGTACGCGGTGATCACCGGCGGCGGCCCGGGGCTGATGGCGGCGGCGAACAAGGGGGCCCTCGAGGCGGGCGGGACATCCGTCGGCCTGACGATCGACCTGCCGGAGGAGCAGCCGTCGAACAAGTACCACACCATCAGCCTCGACTTCCATCACTTCTTCGTGCGCAAGGTCATGCTGGTCAAGTACGCGACCGCCTTCGTCCTGATGCCGGGCGGTTTCGGCACCCTCGATGAGCTGTTCGAGACGGTTACCCTAATCCGCACACAGAAGATCCGGCCCTTTCCCGTCTTCCTCGTAGGCAGGGAGTACTGGGAGGGGCTCCACGCCTGGCTCTCCAATCAGACGGTCGGCAAGGGCTACATAGACCCCGAGGACATGGGTTCCCTCGCCATTCTCGATGACCCGGCGGAGATCGTCGCCCGGGTGGATGAGTGGCGGCGCCTCCAGGAGCAGAAGGGTGAATGACCGCGGGCAACCCCCACGGCCGGCCCGGCGACCGCGGAGGGGGAAAGGACGGCATTCATGCGGGTAACAGCCTACGGCGCCGCGGGCGAGGTAACCGGCTCCTGCCACCTGCTGGAGATCGGCGGGAAGCGGCTGCTCATCGACTGCGGCCAGTTCCAGGGAGACGATGAGTCGTACTCGAAGAGCGGAGAGCCGTTCCCCTTCGAGGCAGCGGACATCGATGCCGTCCTCCTCACCCACAGCCACCTCGACCACGTCGGCCGCCTGCCCCTGCTGGTCAAGGAGGGGTTCCACGGCCGGGTGCTCGCCACCGACGCGACCCGCGATATCGCCCGCCTCATCCTGATGGACGCGGCGCACGTGATGCACGAGGAGTACACGACAAGGCTGCGGAAGGCGCTGCGCAAGGGCATCGAGGCGCCGCCGCCGCCGCTGTACGCCGTGCGCGAGGTCCTGGTCGCCACCGACCTGTTCGCGGCGCCTGTCGCCTACGATTCCCCAGTCGCCCTGGGCAGCGGCGCGACAGTGACCTTCCGCAACGCGGGACACATCCTGGGGTCGGCGTTCCTGGAGTTCGACGAGAAAAGGAGGGGAACCCACAAGCGGGTAACCTTCAGCGGCGACCTGGGGTACAAGGGACGCTATGTCATGCCGGATCCCGTCAGCCCCAATCCCTGCGACCTCGTGGTCAGCGAGTCCACCTACGGCGACCGCCCGCACCGGCCGGTGGAGGAGTCGCGCCGGGAGATGGCCGACGCCGTGAAGGAGGCGGTCGGCCGCGGCGGCAACGTGGTCATCCCCTCCTTCGCCCTGGAGCGGGCGCAGGACGTGCTCTACCACCTGCGCCTGATGTGGGAGGCGGGGGAGATGCCGGCAAAGCGCATATTCCTCGATAGCCCCCTCGCCATCAGCATAACGAAGGCCTACGAAGCGCACACCAACGAGCTCAACCCGAGACTCGTCGCCCGCCTCGACGCCGGCGAGGAGCCGTTCGATTTCCCCGGGGTGGATTTCACCCACAGCACCGAGGACTCCCGGTCGATCAACAACTGGCCCTCCGGCAGCATAATCATCGCCGGCAGCGGCATGGCGAACGGCGGCCGGGTGCTGCACCACCTCCGGCACAATCTCTGGCGGGAGGAGTGCGCGGTCATCTTCGTCGGCTACCAGGCGCAGAGGACCCTCGGCCGCGCGATCGTCGACGGCGCCCGGACGGTGCACATCTTCGGCGACGAGGTGGCGGTGCGCGCCCACGTGTACACCATCAACGGCCTGAGCGCCCACGCCGACAAAGACGGTCTGGTGGAGTGGCTCCGCGGCACCGGCGAGGCGACGGTGCTGCTGGTGCATGGAGAGCCCCAGAGCATGGAGGGGCTCGCCAGCGTCCTCCGCAGCGAGCTGGGACGGAAGGTTACGATCGCCGAGGCGGGGGAGAGCTACGGGGTCGGCTAGAGGTCAGCTCAGGCGCTCGGTCGCAGACCGGCGTCCCTCCCTTGCAGACAAACGCCACACCGCGCACGACGCCGCTTGGTTGCAGCCCAACGCCACTCAGCGAAACGGCCTCGATTCGACGGCGCCGGAATGGTATCGTGACATTCCACCAAGACAGCCGGAGATCCAGATGTCCAACGATGGCCGCCCGACCGGCGATACGGAGCAGCCTGCAGCCGGACAGGCAGCGCAACGGCTCCTCGCCTACTACGAGGCCCTGACAGAGCGTCTGAGCGGCAACCGGCGCGCCCAGTTGACCGTGGCCCTGGTCGTCCTGGTGATCATAATGGTGCCGTCCGTGCTGCTGCTCCTCCTGCCGATCTGGGTTGACCTGGACGAGGAGCGATTCAAGGGGCTGGGCTACGCGGGCATCTTCCTCGCCAACCTGGCGAGCACGGCGACCGTCTTCATCCCCGTCCCCGGACTGACCGCGGCGGGGCAGGCCCTCATCATCAGCGGCGGGAAGAACCTGAACCCTATAGCCGCGGGCTTGCTGGGCGGCGCCGGCATGGCGCTGGGCGAAGTGACGGCTTACGCCGCCGGCACCGTCGGCCGGGAGTTCGCGGAGGGCCACCGCGTGGGGGGGCCGTCCTGGTTCCGGCGGGGGGTAGAATCGACCATACGGGGCATCGGCTGGCTCATGGCCCACTATGGGATGCTGACGCTGTTCGTGCTCTCGGTGATACCCAACCCAGCCTTCGAGATCGCCGGGCTCACCGCGGGCTCGACGCGGATGAACTTCTGGCGGTTCATGTCGTCGGTGACGGCGGGGAAGATAGTGCGGGGGCTGATCCTCGCCTTCCTGGGGGCCTACTCGCTCGGCTTTCTGGGGCTGTAAAGAGATTCCGCCCGCTAGGCAGCGGAGATGTGCTTCCCGTCGAGGTGGACGACGTTGAAGGAGCTGCGGGCGGCTTTCAGCAGCCCCTCGGGGCCGGAGTGGGTCCCGTCCAGGGAAGCGGACCCCAACTGAACGGTGAGACTGACATCGGGCCGGCGGGACACCTCGTCCAGCTTGTCTTGCAGCGAGCGCCGGACGCGTTCGGCAACGATCTGCAGAGCCACGGGGGAGGCGACCGATACCAGCACCCCGATCTCTTGGTCTCCCACGATGGCCACGAGGTCGGTGGGGCGCATCTCCGCGGCGATAGAGGAGCCGATGCGGTGGAGGGTCTCTTCCGCGGGGGCCCTTCCGTCGCCGTCGCGGCCCCTCTCTTCCACGTTGATGAGGACAACGCCCACGCCGTACTCGCTCACCTGCCGCCCCATCTGGCATTGGAGCCTCAAGCGCTCGAAGAAGTGGTCCTGGCTGCGCAGCCCGGTAGTCTTGTCGTAGGTGGACAGCCAGGCCCCCAGGGCCTCGCGCCGCTGCTCGGAGACGCCGCGGAGCAGAACGGCGACAGTGGTCACGGCGGGGCACAATCCGAGGAGAAGGAAGGCGACGATGACCGGCGGCGAGTAATCGGCGGCGGTCATGCCAACGGGGAACCAGGGCGTGGCCCAGACCACGAACGCGGCCACGACGATACCCAAAGCCACGAATGCGACGCGGCTCCACCTGGCAGCGCGCAGGTAGGACATGTACGTCTTGCCAAACGCCTGCCGGTCGCGCGAGACGATTATTACTGGCTCTTCCCCCATACGCACTACCCGGCTCTCAACCGTAGATCTTGCCACTATGCGGACAGCAGAAATCGCTCTCTCCAACATCACCGCCGGTGAGCAGAGATGAGCACCTGTGGGAATTATCGGCCGCGCAGCCGGTGGGATGCAGAGTCAACGCGGGCGGACGGCGGAAATAGGTGCAGTCCCTGATCGGCGGTCCCGGCAACGGGCGCCGTCAGCGGCCGACGAGCGGGCCGGCGCTTGATCTTCGCTGCCCCAAACCTATAGAGTTATTCTCGCCCTGCGGCTCGCGCCGTCATCCGGCGGGCACCGCAGGGCGGACGCGAAGACGCCGGTGGAAGCGGCGACTCCTTAGTGCGCAGGCCCGACCTGCTGAGGCATCTGAATGGCTAAGAACTTCTTCAAAGAGGCGGCGCAGAAGATATACCACGACGCCAAGAGGAACGGCAGGCTGATTGAGAACCTCGACGCCAATCAGGCGAAGGCGCTTGCCCTGGCGCAGGACGGGGTCATCGAGACGCAGTTGGGGTCGGTGGCAGCTACCTCCGAGCCGATGTCGCGCTCGGCCACCCACACCAGGAACAGCGTCGACCACCCCTTCGGCGCGGAGGAGGAGGCGCTGGCGGCGCAGGCGGTTGAGGCGCTCAGCACAGAGAAGATCCTATCGATGGACGCGATGGTCGGCGATGGGAAAGACGGCGTGTCCGTTCGCTTCATCATACCGCTCGAGCACGCCGTGCTGGCCTACGCCCTGAAGCTCCTCTTCGGCGGGCCGCCGCTGGTCGTCGAGGACCCGACCTACACCATCATCCACTTCACGGACGAGGCCTTCGAAGCGAACAAGTCGAAGCGCCTTGTCGATAAGGACGTCA
>DAOUEO010000169.1:0-1912 GCA_034430455.1 Dehalococcoidia bacterium
G
Organism: Dehalococcoidia bacterium; assembly: GCA_034430455.1. GTDB lineage: Bacteria > Chloroflexota > Dehalococcoidia > DSTF01 > JALHUB01 > DAOUEO01. Next base: position 2 of record DAOUEO010000169.1, read on the forward strand.
CCTGCCCCCATCTAACAGCGACTCGTAGGGCGGGCCTGCCTGCCGCTAAGCCCAACTCTTGTAGCGGCGGGGCTCCGTATCCGCCGCCGCACGCCGGGCGGGCGGGCCGGCGCAACCCCAGCCTTATGATCATCAGCAGAATAACTTGACACAGCCTTGGGGGAGTACAGAGGGGGCAAGCCCCCTCTGACGGGGGTCTGGGGGTGTCCCCCAGAATCGAAAAACGTCCCTGGGTGGGAGGGTGGGAACAACAGCGTTCATGTTGCGGCGAAAACGCCGACGCCTCCCATCCCGCACCACCGCCTGCTGTATCCCCGGGAGCAGAACCGCCGATGCGTCCAACCAGGGGTTGACTTTCGGAGAAGTACGGGCTAGAATGACGCGAGTTTAGGTTGCGGCCCTCTTGACAGCGTAGTGTAGAATATCTCGGAGTTTGCTGTCCGCAAACCGGAAGAGTGGCTCGCGAGTAGGAGGCGAGGAGTATTAGAGGTACGCTCAGCCCACGTTCACCGTGGCCGTCGGGACGGCTAGGAACGTGCACCGGAAACGGTCTGGGGCACCAGCCTCCTTCCACCGCCGGCTTCTGCCGTAGGGACCGGCACCTTATACATCTCTTCATCCTCGCCGTCGTTTCAGTATCCATTATCTACGCTGCCTTCCTCACTGGACGTTTTCCCATCACCTCTCACCATGTCCCTTCGCCCATAACCGGCCTCTCCCTCCCCGGCGTCGCCGCGGCGGTCGTCCCCAGCGAGCAGGCCGTGCTCCGCTCTTCCGTCGTCCCCCTGACGACGATCGCCGAGCACCAGGATGAGGCCCTATCGTCTGACTTGCTGGCGCTCATCCAATCGCCGACCCCGGACGACACCATGATGATCGCCGCCTCCGTCCCGCCGGTGGTGGCGACCACGGAGCTGCCCAAGCCGCCGTTCTTCATCTACACCGTCCAGGAGGGCGATACAGTGGGTGGCGTCGCCTCCCGCTTCGGCGTCGCCTCCACCTCGATCCTCTGGAACAACCTCGACCTCGAGAACGCCGACGAGCTATCGGTGGGGCAGCAGATTCGCGTCCCCAACAGCGACGGCATCGTCTACGAGGTCAGGCTGGGGGACACCCTGACCGACGTCGCCGGCTACTTCGGCGTCGACGTCCAGCAGATCTTGGACTTCCCCTCCAACAACCTGAGCAACGTCGACGACATCGTCGAGAACCAGACCATCTTCATCCCCAACGGTACGCTGCCCGCGCCCGCCGCGCCGACCCCGGAAGTGACGGACATCGGGCCGGACGCGCCTTACGTAGAACCGGCCGTCCCACCCCCGGCGACCGGCAGGCCTTCATCCGCCAGCGGTCTCATCTGGCCGGCCAGCGGCCCCATCTCCAGCTACTTCGGCCCCTCCCATCCCCTCGGCATCGACATCGACCAGTTCCACACCCCGGGCGCGCCCGTATACGCCTCCGCGTCGGGCACCGTAACCTTCGCCGGTGGGCAGACCTGCTGCTCGTACGGACTCTACGTCGTGATCGACCACGGCAACGGCTTCGAGACCCTGTACGCCCACCTCGGCTCTATGACCGTCTCCCAGGGTGAGTACGTGGAGCAGGGGCAGGTCATCGGCTACGTCGGCCTGACCGGCTACACCACCGGCTACCACCTCCACTTCGAGGTGCACCTGAACGGGCAGGTCGTCAACCCCCTCAACTACCTGCCCTAGGCGGCTTGTACCCTCCGACAGACCTCGTACCTTCGCTGTCCTCTATGGTCTCACTCGGGTCTCTAACCTGCGTCTGCCTGCCCGCCTCTGGTGGGCACCCGATCCGAATCCGCGGCTCCGAAAAAGGGGGAGTCCAGAGGGGGAGTAGCCCCCTCTGGCGGGGGATTCAGGGGGTGTCCCCCTGAAACAAACTACA
>DAOUEO010000170.1:0-7712 GCA_034430455.1 Dehalococcoidia bacterium
AGTGGTTGGGCGAGGCCGCGTTCCTGCCATTCCCGCTTGCGGCTGAGCACCCCCAACTGGATCAGCAGCAGCTCGTCGAAAGCGAGACGGCGGCGGGCGGCCCTCAGCTCGTCCCAGCTATCGGGATAGTGCATCTCACGGATCGCCGTGATGAGTGGCCGGAGGCCGTTGCGGGCCAGCAGCTCCGCCGGCAATAGTTCGGGGAGCAGGTCGACGTAGCCGTCCAGCGCCTCCCTGGCCACCCGACGCGCCGTCCGCGCCGCCAGGCCGGCGGTCGACGGATAGACGGGCACCAGCCGTCCCGTGTGGAGCAGCTCCTCCGATTCCAGGGGCTCGTATTCGGGATTGTCCAGCGTCTTCTGTCCCTTGAACAGGTTCACCCTGCCCGCCAGGACGACCTGCGTGTTCGTCCGGAGCTGGCGGGCGAGGTAGGGCTGGTTGAACCAGACGACGCGCATCACCCCCGTGTCATCCCCCACCAGCGCCTCGGTGCCCCTCAGTCGCCTTCCCATCGCCGTCTCCGAGGCGCTCCACACCGTCCCGATCACCGTCTGCTCCTCTCCCACCACCAGCTCCGAGATGGGGCGGATGTGGGCGAAATCGTTGTGGCGGCGGGGGAAGAAGTACAGCAGATCGCGGACAGTCTCCACGCCCAGATGGGCGAACTTGGCGGCCAGCGCTTTGCTCACCCCCCGCAGCGCCGTGATCGGCGACGATAGGCCCTCTTGTTGGGCTGGCCGGTCGGCGGGAGGATGTCTGGGCGCGGCCGGCGCGGTGGTGGGGCCCCTCTTCGGTGGGGCGACGACCGGCTGGCCGAGGAGGGCCAGCGTCTCCGTCAGCCAGTGCCGCCGCTCGTCGGGGCTCAGCGATGCGTAGCCGTGAGAGGGCAGGGCCATGATCGACCGCATGACGGGGGATTCGGCGGCAAGGCTTTTCCCCTCGATCAAGCGCTTCAGGTAGCGGTCGAGCCCCCCCATCACCGCCCTGTCGGCGTAGCCCTTGCGTCGTTCCAGTTCGAGGATATTGCGCAGTTGGGCTTCCGGCGGGTTCAAGCTCTGCTTTCCCCCTCCACGACCACCATGCCCATCATCCCCGGGCCTCCGTGGGCCCCCAGCGTCGGCCCCAGGCGGGCGATCCGGATCGGCACGCCGGGGAGGCGCTCGCCGACCCACTCCGCCAGCATCTCGGCGTCGGCGGGCGTGGTCGTGTGCATTATCCCCACCTCGACGATATCGCGGTGCGCCAGCGCCAGCTCGAACATCCGCTTCAGCCCGCCGGCGCGGGTGCGCGCCCGGCCGAGGGCCTGGACCTCGCCGCGGATACCGATGATCGCCTTGATATTGAGGAGATTGCCGAGCATAGCCTCGATGCGGCTGACCCGTCCGCCCCGACGCGCGTATTCCAGCGTGTCCAGGAGGACGAGCGTGTGCTGTCGCTCCGCCACCGAGCGTGCGGCTGCCGCCACCTCGTCCAGACCGGCGCCTCCCTTCGCTGCCTTCGCCGCGGCGATGACCGCAAAGCCGAGCCCCAACGAGGCGGCGTGGGAGTCCACGACCTCCACGCGGCAGGCGACGTTCAAGGCGTCGCGGGCCACGATCGCCGAGGCGACCGTGCCCGAGAATCCGGAGCCCAGGTGGATGGAGACGATGGCGTCCGTCTCGTCGGACAGGGCTTCGTAGACCTCCAGGAAGGCGCCGGCGGGGGCCTGCGAGGTGCTGGGCGCGACAGGGCTCGTGGTCAGCCTCTCGAAGAACTCGTCCGTCGTGATGTCGACGTCGTCACGAAGAGTCTCCTCTCCAAATATGACGATCTGGGGCACCACCGCTATCTGCAGCTCTTCGACTGTTTGAGGTGAGAGGTCCGCCGTACTATCCGTAACTACGCGCACGGTCATCGGCGAGAGGCTCCAATTGAGGGTCCGCTATTCGAGGGAGACAATGTAATAGTAGTGGGGCTGACCGCCATAGACGACCTGGGCATCGAGGGACGGGTACTCCGTCTTGATCTCCGCCGCCAGCGTCCCCGCTTCTTCCTGAGTGGTGCCGGCGCCGTAGTAGATCGTGACCAGGCTGACCTGCGGCGCGACGGCCTGGGCCAGACAGGAACGGACGGCGCTATCGGGAGACTCCTCGGCGATGGCCAGTCTCCCGTCCAGCAGGGCAACCGCCTGACCCTTGCGCACCGACACCCCTCCGATCACGGCGGAGCGGATCGCCTTCGTAACCTCAATGGTGCGCACCTGATGACGGGCCTCTCCCATGATGGCGGCGTTCTCGCGCAGCCCCTTCTCCAGGTTGAGGGCGAGCAGCGCCGAAATCCCCTGGGGTATCGACTCCGTGGGGACGACCTTCGCGTCCTTCTTGCTATGCTGCGCCGCCTGCTCCGCCGTCAGGATGACGTTCTTGTTGTTGGACAGCACTATGACCTCGTCCTGGCGACAGGAGTTGATCGCCGCCAGGATCTGCTGCGCGCTGGGGTTCATCGTCCTTCCTCCGGGGACGATCGCCGTCACCCCCAGGCTCCGGAAGACATCCTGTAGCCCTCTCCCCATGGCTACCGCCACCGTGCCGACAGGCGCCAGGTTGGGCTCGTAGCCGGCCTGAATCTTGCGGGCTAACTCCTCCGCCTCAGCCTGGATGTTATCGACCTTCAGGCGTGTCAGCTCTCCCAGAGATGTCCCGTAGCCGATGGCGGCGCCCGGATCGGAGGTATGCAGGTGCACCCGCAGCATCTTCTCGTCGCCCACCACCAGGACGGAGTCTCCCAGGGTTACCATCCGCTCCAGCACGGCCTCGGCGTCGAGCCCCTCCCCGATCACCAGGAACTCCGTGCAGTAGCCGTATTCGCTCTCGCCGCCTTCGTGCAGCGTTGCCGTTGCGTTGAACCAGGTGTGCTCAGGGTCCTGGATGGCGAGCGGCGCCAGGGCGGCGGCGTCTCCCCGCAGATAGCGCAACGCCCCCTCCAGAATGATGTACAGCCCTTGACCTCCCGCGTCGACCACCCCCGCGTCGCGCAGGACCGGCAGCAGCGTGGGCGTCTTCGCCACCGCCTCCTTCGCCGCCTCCGCCGCCGATGTCAGGACGTTTCGTAGATCGCCTCCCATCCTCTGGGCGCGGTTGCAGGCGGCGAGCGCCACCTCCCGAATGACGGTGAGGATCGTGCCCTCCACAGGGTTGTGCACGGCCCGATGGGCGCTGCTCGCTGCCTGCTCCAGGGCGGTGGCGAAGTCCAGGCCGTCGAAGCGGGCCTTGCCGGAGAGGCCGTCGGCGATCCCCCGCAGCGCCTGGGAGAGGATGACCCCCGAGTTGCCGCGGGCGCCCATCAGCGCTCCCCGCGCCATCGCCCTGGCGACGGCGTCGGCGTCGTCGTCGCCGACCCGATAGGCCTCGTCCATGGTGGCCCGCATCGTCAGGTACATGTTGGTGCCCGTGTCGCCGTCGGGGACGGGGAAGACGTTGATGGCGTTGATCGCCTCCGCGTTGCGCTCCAGCCAGGTCGTCGCCGCGGCGAACATCTCCCGCAGGTCGTCGCCGGAGTGGGTGAGGACCTGCGTGCCGGCAGAACCGCCGTGGGTGGGACCCTCGGATTCGGTGGTAGTCATCGGGCGAGTTGCCTCCAGCCTTCCCCCATGCTAAGATGGCATTCGAATTCTAGCAACAAAGGTTGCGCCCCGTAAAGGATTGAGACCGATGTCCGGGAAGTGTGATATCTGCGGAAAGAGCACCGTGTTCGGGCGCAACATCCGCCACCGCCACGCCGGACGCTGGGAGCGCAAGGCCCCGCGCACCAACCGGGTGTTCCGACCTAACGTCCATAAGCAGACCATCTACGTCGACGGCGAGCCCCTGAGACTGAACGTCTGCACCCGCTGCCTGCGCACCCAATCGAAGGCAGCCGTATAGCGATCCCCCTCCGCCTCTCGTGACCGTCTGACCCAAGACTAGACCCTTGGCTCCGCCCGCGTTGCGCTCTCCCGCAGCCGCGCCATGTTCTCCGCCACGCTGGCCTTCTCGTTGAAGATCGCCGTGCCCGCCACCAGCACCCGCACCCCCGCCTCCACGCAGCGCGGCGCCGTCTCCACCGTGATGCCGCCGTCGATCGCCAGCTCCGCCGCCAGCCCCCGCTCGTCGAGAAGACGGCGCAGGCGGCGCACCTTCGGCAGCACGTCCTCGATGAACTCCTGACCGCCGAACCCCGGGTCGACGCTCATGATCAGCGCCACGTCCACCTCGGGCAGCACCTCCTCGATCGCCGACAGCGGCGTGGCCGGATTGATGGCGACGCCCACGCGGATGCCGTGCCGTCTTATCTGCTCGATGGCGCGGTGGAGCTGGGGGTCGGCCTCGGGGTGCACCACCAGGGCGTCGGCGCCGGCGGCGGCGAAGGCGTCGATATAGCGCCCCGGCTCCTCGATCATCAGGTGCACGTTCAGGGGCAGGTCGGTCGCCCTGCGGAGCGCCTTCACCACGACCGGGCCGATGCTGATGTTGGGCACGAAGTGCCCGTCCATCACGTCCACGTGGATGTAGTCGGCGCCGGCCGCCTCGACCTCCCGGACCTGCTCGCCCAGGCGGGCGAAATCGGCCGCCAGGATCGATGGCGCCAGCTTGATTACCCTACTCACCGGGCTCCTTCCCGTGCCCCCGCCGGAGTCGCCGCCGCGCCTCCCGAAGGGCCTTGCTCACCTGCTCCGGGGCCGTGCCGCCGGGGACGTTTCGGGACTTGACAGAGCCCTCCAGGTCGAGACCCAGCACATCCTCGTCGAACAGGGGAGAGAGGCGCTTGTACTCCCGCAGCGTCAGCGCCGATAGCTCCTTGCCCCGCTGCCGGGCATACTTCACCAGCTTCCCGACCACCTGATGCGCCTGCCGGAAAGGCATCCCCTTTCGCGCCAGGTAGTCGGCCACGTCGGTGGCGAGGGCGTAGTCTGCCGCCGCCGCCGCCCGCATCCGCTCCTCGTTTATCTGAGTCGCAGGCAGCATCTCCGTCAGGAGGAGGAGGGTCGAGAAGAGCACCTGGTGGGCATCGAGCAGCGGCTCCTTGTCCTCCTGCAGGTCGCGGTTGTAGGAGAGAGGCAGCCCCTTGAGGGCGGCGAGGAGCCCCACCAGGTGCCCGTACAGGCGGCCCGTGCGGGCTCGCGCCAGCTCGGCAACGTCGGGGTTCTTCTTCTGGGGCATGATGCTGGAGCCGGTGGCGAAGGCGTCGTCCAACTCGATGAAGCCGAACTCCGCGCTCGACCAGAGGATGATCTCCTCCGCCAGCCGCGACAGATGCGTCATGCAGATCGCGGCGTCGGCGAGGAACTCCACCGCGAAATCGCGGTCGGAGACGGCGTCGATGCTGTTGCGGCTTATCTCCGCGAAGCCCAGCTCCTTCGCCACCGCCTCCCGGTCGATGGGGTAGGGCACCCCCGCCAGAGCGCCGCTGCCCAGAGGCAGCACATCGCTGCGGGCGTAGCATTCGGCCAGACGCTGGAAGTCCCGCTCCAGCATCTCGAAGTACGCCAGCAGGTGGTGGGCCAGAAGGACGGGCTGCGCCCGCTGGAGGTGAGTGTAACCGGGGAGGACGGCATCGCGGTGCCGCTCCGCCGTATCCAGCAGGGCGGACTGGAGGAGGCTGATCGCCGTCATAAGCTCGCTGATGCGCTCCTTCAGGAAGAGACGCAGGTCTGTCGCCACCTGGTCGTTGCGGGAGCGGGCCGTGTGCAGGCGGTCGGCGACCTCGCCGATCTTCTCCCCCAGGCGGGCTTCGATGTTGGTGTGGATGTCCTCCAGGCTCTCGTCGAAGGGGAACTCGCCCCTTTCGATCTCCTTCTCGATCTCCCGCAGCCCGCGCACTATCCGGTCGGCGTCGGCGCGGGGGATGATCCCCTGCTTGCCCAGCATACGGGCGTGCGCAATCGATGCCTGGATATCCTCGTGGTACAGCGCCGAGTCGACATCGAGGGAGGAGGTGTACATCTCCACCAGGGGATGCGTCTTCTTGGCGAAGCGCCCGCTCCAGGGCTTGCCGCGCTGCCGGCGGCGCTTTTCGGCGGTTCCTTCCTCGTCGTTGGCCACTGTCAGCCGCTCCTTTGGGAACTAGGGACGCAAGGGCTGGACGCCTTCCACCCGGCCCTCATTGTCGCCCAGCGGAAGGCTTGTGCCAAGGGCCTGCTCACTTCGCGGCGAAGATGGGCAGCGTTGTGAGCTCCCAGGGGTCGTCCACCACGAAGTCCGGCTCGGCCGGACCTTGCGGCTCCCTCTTCTTCGACCGGCCCATGTCCTTCTCCGGGTCCGTCTCGGCCTTGGCGGCGTTATATCTCTTCAGGACGGCGGTCATCCCCAGCGCCTTGGCGCCGCCGACATCGGCCCGCAGCGAGTCCCCCACCATCACCGCCTCCTCCGCCTCGATGCCCAGGGCGTCGAGCGCGTGCTGGAAGATGCGGGGGTGGGGCTTCAGGTATCCCACCTCGCAGGAGATAGACAGCACCTCGAAGAGATCGAGCAGGCCGTGGTGCCGCAGCTCCTCGCGGAACAGCTCGCCGCCCAGCCCGCGATCGGTGACCGAGCCGACGTGATACCCCCGCTCCCGCAGCCAGCGCAGCGTCTCGATGACGCCGGGATAGATCTCGCGGCCCAGGAAGATGCCGCCCAGGTTCCAGGTGTGCCAGAGCTGCACCGCCTGCTCGTCGCTTATCGTCAGCCCCTTCTCCGCCGCCACCTGCTTGGAGAGCTGGGGGTAGTCTGGGCTCACCAGGTCGCCCCAGTAGGCCTCCTCGGTCGCCTGCTCGATCGCCACCCGGATGTCGCGGCCCAGGTAGAACAGCTCGCCGTCGGGCTCCACTCCCCACGAGCGCAGCAGCTCCGAGATGCGATGGACCGTCTCCCCGCGGATGATCTCCCGCGGCGGCAGCTTTGGGAAGTGCCACAGCGTCTCCCCCAGATCGAGAAGGACCGCCTTGATGGCCATTGGATCAGTCTAGCCCCTTGGATCAGCGAAGCGCGAAGAGCAGCAGCCGGCGCTGCTCCCCGCGCTATCCTATCACGAGACGGCCCGACGCTCTAACCCCACCCTCGGGCAGCGCACGGGCAGCCCCCGAGGCCATTCAGCGGATTATCCAGACTCAGTCACACCCCACCACACGGAAGGGAAAGTTCTCAACGCCCAGACTGCAGTCGTTGCCGACTGAGCTGAGCTGGCCTATCGGGGCTGTTACCGCTGCGATCAGGAAGAAGACCAGGATGATCGCTAATGCGCGGGATGCCCCCGTGCGCCGAGCGCCCAGCGACGCCAACCCGAAAGCCAGGACTGCGGAGATCACGATCGTCGCCACATACGCGATCTTGAAGGCCATCTCCTCCTGGTCGCTGAGGGGACTCATGGTGTCGAAGACCAACAAAAGCCCCACGTAGAGCACGTACCACGCGACGACTCCCGCCAGAACGGAAAGGAGACCGATGCCCAGAGCCTTCACCTTCAGCACATCTCTTCCTCAGCTCCGCATCCCCTTAGTCTTCGGGGCTGGCGATGCGCAGAGGCTCCCCGGGCTCGGTCAGGAGCTGCGCCTTCGCCTGCACGCGGACGGGCAGCCCCCAGATGCTGATGAAGCCCACCGCCGCGCTCTGGTCGTACTGATCGCCCTTGTCGTAGGTCGCGAGGGCGAAGTCGTACAGGCTCTTGGGCGAGCGGCGTCCCACCGGCGTCGCCTGGCCCTTGTGCAGCCGCATCCG
>DAOUEO010000171.1:0-2973 GCA_034430455.1 Dehalococcoidia bacterium
GTGGAGATCGCTGTGGCATACCCCCGTCGCCGTTACCTTCACCAGCACCTCGCCCTGCTTTGGCTCGTCGATCTCGATCTCCTCCACCACCAGTGGCGTCTTGACCTCATACAGCACAGCCGCTTTCATCTTCTTCATACGGGGATTTTCCTTTCGATTCCTCAAATCGTCGTGGGCCCATGATTCAGATGTCAATCTATGCCTGCTCGAAAGCGATGATAGTCGATGGCCTTGCGCAGGGCGCGCGCGCCCCGCTCGAAGCTTGCGAAAAGGGGGATGCCCAACTCCGCCAGCTTGACCCGCTCCTCTGCCGCCCGCGCCTCCAAGTGCCCGGGGTTCAGGATAGCGATGAATGCCTTGGACGACCGCTCCTTGTGGGCGGCGAGTATTCCCGGTAGCCAGTCGGTGGGAGGCCCTGCTGTTCCCAGCGCCATGCGGACAAGGTACTGGGTCGCTATCTCCAGGACGATTCCATCGGTATTATCGTCCTCGTCGAGGATGTTCAGCATCCGCTCCAGGTTATACGGCGCCGCGCCGAAGCCGAGCGTGCCGCCCGCGTCGAGGGGATTGGGATAGCTGCCGCCGATGATGTTGAAGAAGGCGCCCAGCTTCTCGTACGAACGCTCGCTGAGCAGCGGCACCTCCAGCCCCGCCCCCACGAAGGCGTCGGTTATCACTACCGACTGCCCGCCGGTCATCGCTATCATCCCCAGGCGCCGCCCGCGGCAGGGCTTGGTGTAGAGCAGCGCCTTGACCACGTCCACCGTCTCGTCCAGGCTATCCGCCGTCACCAACCCGCACTGCTTCACGATCGCCTGCCAGACCGCCGACGGTGTCGCCAGCGCCGCCGTGTGCGAGTGCATCGCCCGCTGTCCCGCCCCTGATAGGCCGCCCTTCCACACGACGACCGGCTTCAGGCGCGCCGTCTCCTTCAGGACGGTGAAAAAGCGCCGTCCGTCCTGGACCCCCTCCAGGTACATGCCGATGACCTTCGTCTCCTCGTCCTGAGCCAGATACTCCAGGTAGTCGGCAGGTCCCACCACCACCGAGTTTCCCGCGCTCACCGACTTGCTGACCTTCACGCCGTGCGCGGCCCCCGTCAGGCTGAAGTTGATGGCGTGAGTGCCACTGTGTGAGATGAATCCCACCGACCCTTCGTCGCCGGCGGGCTGGTCCATCGCCTGGCGCACGCCCAGCCGGCGATTGTAGACCCCCATGCAGTTCGGCCCGATCAGTACAAGGCCGGCCTCCCGCGCCATGTCGGCTATCTGCCGCTGGAGCCGGATGCCCTCTTCGTCGCCCATCTCCGCGAAGCCGGAGGTGAAGAGGGATACGCCGCCGACCTTCTTCTGAATGCAGTCGGCGATGACCCGCGGCGACACCGCCCGCGGCACGGCGCAGACCACGTAGTCGATCTCGTCGGGGATGTCGAGGAGGCTCTGGTAGTTGGGGACGCCCAGCTCCTGGATGCTGGGGAGCTCGTCGGGGTCGATCTGCACCGAGTAAACCTTCCCCGTGAAGGTGCTCATGCTGCGCAGCCAGAGGAAGCCCAGGGCCCGCTTGTCGCCGACCACGGCCACCGTCCGGGGGTTGAAGACCCGCTCCAGCCGCCCTACGATCTCTTCCAAGCGGGTGCGCCTCCGATCCAGAGACCGTAGAGGGGGCGTTTGCCCGTAGCCTGCTTTCGTCTCGGCGACGCCGGTCTGCCGGCCCGCCCGCGTTCCGTCGGGAGCAACTCAGGACAGGACGATACGGGCATCGACGGCCAGCGCCCCGTCCTTGTAGGCGAAGATGGGGTTGAGGTCGATCTCGCCGATCTCGGGATGCTTTCCTACGAACTCCGACAGGCGGAGCAGCAGACGCTCCAGCGCCTCCACGTCCGCCGGCTCCTGTCCGCGATAGCCTTCCAGCAGGGGGAAGCCCTTTATCTCGCGGACCATCTGGCGGGCGTCGCGGGGCTCCAGGGGCACCAGCCGGAAGGACACGTCCTTCAGCACCTCGACCAGGACGCCGCCCAGCCCGAACATCAGCACGGGGCCGAACTGGGGGTCCTGGCTCATCCCGATGATCACCTCGACGCCGGGGCGCGCCATCTTCTGCACCGACACCCCCTCGATGCGGGCCTTGGGCTGCGCCTTCTTGGCCGCGGCCGTGACCTCCTTGAAGGCGGTGGCCACCTGCTCCGGCGTCTCCAGATTCAGCCTGACGCCCCCGACGTCGCTCTTGTGAGCGATGTCGGGCGACACAATCTTGAGCGCGGCGGGGAAGCCCATCGCCTGCGCGGCGGCGACGGCCTCCTGGGCGGTGGTGGCCAGCCGTGCCCGCGCGGTGGGGATGCCCGCCTCCTCGAGTATCTCCTTCGACTCCACCTCGGAGAGGAGTGTCCGCTTCTCTGCCCTGGCCTTGTCGATGACGCCGATGATGCTCATGATGACACGCTTTCGTATCTAGAAAAGACGACGCACCAGCATACTAAGGGCAGGCCGCTTTGCAGTCAACGAATGCGCCGGTTCCCCAAGCCACAGGCAAAGCCAAAGTCGTCGACTATACCAATAGCGGCTGCATCTCTGTAACGTCGCTGGACGCTCGACGTTGGCTACTAGGTATGCACGTTTTCCCGGTCTATCTACGAGATTGCTGATGTGAAAAAGGAGACGATATGAAGCGACCAATCGTGATTCTGGCAGTGGTAGTCGGCTTGATCCTGTCGAGCACGACCGCCCTAGCGCAAGCGCCCTCAGGGGCGGTGTTCACCACCCTTCCGGATGGGTCACAGGTCAACGCGAACATCTTCGAGTACGAGTGGGATGTCTTCCTGGACGGCGGCCCTGGCCCCAACGCGCCTGCGGACGCGGCTGGCCTGCCCGCAGGTGAGTACGTCTTCCAAGTGACGGATCCCAGCGGCAAGACCCTGCTCTCCGTGGATCCCCCCGAGTGCCGCGTCTTCTACGTGGACGAGTCGGGCCTCATCTC
>DAOUEO010000172.1:0-16885 GCA_034430455.1 Dehalococcoidia bacterium
ACGTCCCATTTGCGGGGGCCGGCGGCGTGGTCGATGTAGACGGGGAAGGGGCGGAAGTAGCGGAGGTCGTGGGTGACGCCGTCGGGGAAGGTGCCGGCGGCCTGGGCGTGAAGCGCGGCGGAGCGGGGGTGCAGCTCGCGGTAACGCTCAAGGATGGTGGTCATCGAGTTCTCCGTTCTCTGATGGTCGAGACGAATGCGAAGCCGGACGGGCCGAGATGTCGAGACGTCGGGCGTTGGGGGCGACAAAGGCTATCGAAATCAGGGGGACACCCCCTGAGACCCCCGACAGAGGGGCCCGGGCACGATGGCGGCGGGCTCGTCTGGGAGAGGCGGCGCTGCCCTCAGGGGGATCGTATCACCGGGGGCGTAAGGGTCAACAAGGGGCGGTGGCGTCGATGCGACGCCCCGTGCGCATGGGGGCGTGGGCGTCCTTCCAGGGAAGGACCGCAACATAAGCGTCTTTCTTCCCACCCGCCCGCCCTAGGGAGGTTTGTGAGATTCAGGGGGACACCCCCTGAAACCCCCGTCAGAGGGGGCGGTCCCCCTCTGAACTCCGCCAGGACAATGCAGCGGCGGCGTCGAGAGGGCAGGGGAGAGCTACTTGACATAACATCTAGCAGCAGGGGGGAGCGGTTAGTTCTTCGTCGTGCCGGGGGCGCCGATGCGGTAGAAGGTGCGCTCCGCCGACGAGTTGACGAAGGTGTAGTTGGCCTCGTAGGCGCCCTCGTTGTCGGAGGAGGGGTCCTTGGCGCGGACGTGGAAGGTGTAGCGGCCGGGCTCCTTGAGGGTAAAGCTGGCCATGGTGTTGGAGGAGAACTCGGACCAGGCGGGGCGCTTGTCGCCGGTGAAGCCGGAGATGTAGTAGACGGAGTCGTAGTCCAGGTTGCCGATCCAGCCCTCGAGGTAGCAGGAGAAGAGGGCGGCGGAGCTGTCCTTCGATTTCCAGGAGAAGGTGACATAACCCCTGGCGATATCGGCCGCGCTGGGGGTCTGGGTGATCTCGACTGAGGGCTTGACCTGAGCGGCGTCGGAGACCTTGTCTTCGACGTCGTTGCGCCAGCCGGGAAGGCAGGCGTAGGCGTAGCGGCCGGGGCAGGCGGTGTTGTTGACGTTGCAGTGGCCGCAGATGTTGGGCACGTTCAGGACGGTGGCGTAGTTCACCATCAGGAAGTCGGAGGAGCCCTTAGGGTCGATGTAGTGGCGCCGGGACCACCAGGTGAGGATCTCGAGCAGGGAGTTGTGCATCGGCGCCAGGTAGGCGAAGTCGAACCGGTTGACCTCGAAGTTGCCGATGAGGGAGACGCCGGCCGACCCTTCGTTGCAGTTGAGGGCGTGTCCGGCGACGACGTCGGGGCTGATGATCTCGCGCTTCCCATCGGGGCCTTTGTCGCGGCCGCGACGCCCCTCGTAGACGCGGCCGAAGCGGTCGATGAGGGCGTTGTAGCCGATGTCGCCCCAGCCCTTGCTGATCGCGTGGTAGTAGTAGACGACGCGGACGTCCTGCACGGCCTGGTCTGGAGTGTAGGAGGGATCGGCGCCGACACCGGGGCTGTCGAGGGTGGCGGTGTGGTGGACGATGATTTTCTTCGTCGGGACGTACATGCGGGGCCAGATCTCGGCGCCGTTGGTGTAGAAGCGATAGCTGTCGGGGGCGCCCCAGTCCTCGCGGGTCAGGAGGTAGTCGTCGTCGATGGGCGGCGGCAGGGCGCCGGCGCCGCTGACGGGGCCGGCGGGGCTGGAGGTGGACGTGGCCTTGGGCGTGGGGGTCTTCGTCTTCCTTGTCCTCGCCGCCGTCAGTATTGGAGAGGGCGGTGCGGCGCTGAGGGTGGTGACGGTGACGTAGGACAGGAGAGGCGACTCCTGCGTCTCGGCGTCGAAGCGGGCGGTGTACTGGACGAAGCGGCCGTCGTCGCCCGCCCAGACGAGGGCGGCGAAGCTCTCGCCGCGGGGGTTTTCTTCGGGGTAGGTCTCGACTTCGGCGTGCCGCCAGGGCGACCAGGTGCGGCCGTCGCTGGAGGTGCGCACGTCGAAACGGAGGCCGTCGGTCTGGGGGCCGCTGGTGCGCCAGTGGAGGCCGACGTGGGAGAAGGGGTTGTTGGTCCTGATGACGGGCGAGGTGTAGAGTCCCTCCGAGGCGGCGGCAGCCCGCAGGCCGGTCCGGCCGTCGAGGCTGTCCCAGCGCAGGGCGCGGAGGTCGCCGCGGGCGAAGTCGGCGGGGGTGTGGATGACGTCCTCAGCGGTAACGAAGGGGTTGAGAGGGGCACGGGAAGCCCCCACGGCGAAACGGCGCGGCAGAAGGAGGGCCGCTCCGCCTCCGACCAGGGCAGCCGACGCCGCACCTGTCAGCAGACGGCGTCGGGAGACGCTTCTCTGCCAGAACCCCTCAGCCACCCTCTAGCCCCCAGCCCAGGTCTCTCCCCACCTGTGTCGGAATCCTTGCACTGCAGTTGATAACGATAAGCGCTATCGATGGGAAAGTCAACCGCAAGGGGGATCAAGGGGACACCCCTTGGACCCCGCCAGAGGGGGATTCTCCCCCTCTGGACTCCCCCAGGGCTGCGTAGCGGGTCGGGCACGGAGTCCCGATCCTACGATGGCTGTCAACTCTGAGGGATGAATCCCTCAGCCTTCTACGGGAGGCGCTCTGCGGGATGGGCGGCGTCGGAGTGGTGGCCGCAACATGAGCGTGGTTGCTCCCACCCTCCCACCCTAGGAAGGTCACAGAGAATCAGGGGGACACCCCCTGAAACCCCCGGCAGAGGGGAGAGCCCCTCTGGACTCCCCCTTTTGCGAGCGACGGGCAGGCGGAGGCCAAACCCTACCAGGACGGTAGAAACGCGGCCCTAGCATGAAGGCCGGGGCACAAGGCAGCGGATCGGGTACCCGCCAAAGGCGGATAAACGGGCAGGCAGACGCCCGACTCTACGGCTCCTGGAGGGAGTAGGCGGCGATAAGGAGGTCGGCGATGAGCTGGTAGCCGGCGTCGTTGGGGTGGAAGTCCTCCTCCGGCTCCATGACGTGGGTGAGATCGGGAGCGCGCCCCTGGAAAGCGTCGAGGAGATGGACAACCTCGGCGTCGACGCCGGGCGCAGCGGCGGCCTGCTCGATGGCGTCGTTGAGGGCGGGCAAGGCGGCGTCGCCCGCCTGGTCGAGGGGCTTGCCGCTACCGGAGTAGGGGTTGAAGTAGTCGAGGACGATGATCCGCGTATCCGGCCCGGCGGCGACGCGCAGGGAACGGAGGATGGCGGGCAGGTTCAGGGAAGCCTCGTCGATGGCACTGCCCACGGCGGCGGCGCAGCCCGAGTCGTCGATGCCCAGCGGCGGGGCGCAGGGACGGCCCTCCTTGGTCAGCCCTATGAGGTCGTTGCCGCCGATGTCTATGGTAATGACGACAACGTCGTCGGCTGGATTGTCGTTCTCTTGATTGCGGAATCTCAGCTCGGCGAGGGCTTTGGCGAGCTGCCCTTTGGCGATCATGGAGGTCGTGGTCTCGCCGCGGAGGGCCAGGTTCCGCAGAGCCAGGTCCCTATCTATATCGCTCTCGAGGAACTGATAGAACAGGGGAACGTAGGCAAGCTTGGTCCTGCTCGACGCGCCTTCGCCGTAGGCATAGGAGTCGCCCAGGGCCAGATAGCAGGGCCGGTCAGGGCTGGCGCAGGCGAGGAGAAGGGGCAGGCAAACCACACCCACCAACACGCAAACGCAGCGCTTCATGGCTACCTCCTCGCCCTATGGGCAGCCCGCGACGGCGGAGGTCTCCTCACGGCCCACCTTGACATACCCGCCTCAGGGCCTATCATCAGAGCAGGCGTGAGAACTATTGCACAGGGGGAGGTTAGACTCAAGACAATGGCTGGCAACGAGAAGCTGACGATCGACATCGAGTACTGCGCCGTCTGAAATTACTTGCCCAAGGCCGTCGGTACGGCGGCGGAGATCCTGGAGGAGATAAGCGACCGCGTGGAGTCGCTACGGCTCATACCGTCGGGCGGCGGAAGGTTCGAGGTCACGGCGAACGGGCGCGCCGCCTATTCGAAGGCGGCGACGAGCCGCTTCCCCGAGCCGGGGGAGGTGCTGGAGAAGCTGCGTCATTTGACATAATGCCACTCCCCTCGCCTCCGACGGCCATTCGGTCGCGGACCCGGCAAGGACGATGTGAAACTTCCCGCCCCGAGGTGCGTTACTTGTTAGGAAAGCGGGTAGCGCATTTTCGCACTGCGGTGGGAAGCATGAACGGACGAGACTACTACGAACTTCTGAAGATCCATCCCAGCGCCGACCACGAGATGGTGGCTCAGGCGTACTGGCATCTGGCGCGGAAGTATAACGTCGCCAGCGGCCACGATCTGGGCGCGAAGCGGCTGCTGGAAGAGCTGAACGAGGCCTTCGCGGTGCTGGGGTCGCCGGACGGGCGCGCCGACTACAACCGGTCGCGGGCGGAAGGGCCGGCGGCGAAGGCCGAGGCCGCTCCCAAGAGACGGGTCACCATCGAGGTATCATTCTGGCGGCTGCCGGCCTGGCAGGGAACGATAGCGGCGACGGCGGCGCTGGCGCTGGCGATGCTGGCGCTCCTGGCAGGCGCTCATCTGGCGATCACGCTGCTCCTAGGAGCGATAGCGATCACGGTGGCGCTGTTGCCGGCGCGCGAGGACTGGAAGCCTTCTTCGTCGAAGATAGGCGCCTGGCCCAGCGAAGGGGAACGACGCCTGAACGCGCTCGAGCTGGAGCGCTCCACGGCCGCCGTCATCGCCCGCTGGCGCCAGGGCACCCACAGCGAGGGTAGGGCGCGCTCTCTGGAACAGATCCTCGCCGCGGACGAGACGTACCGCCCTCCGCGATCGCTCAAAGAGCCGCCATCCCCCACGACCGACGGCAGCCAGCCCTGATTTGAGATGGGTGGTTCTTCCCACCCTCCCACACAGATATGTAATTTCATTCAAGGGGACACCCCTTGAACCCCGCCAGAGGGGGCTTCCCCCTCTGGACTTCCCCAAGGCTGTGCCGGACTATTCTGTCAATGCTACCCCCTCCGCACCTCTTCGCGCCCACGGGCCGACGAGGGGAGAGCCGCTATCCCCCGGATAATATGATCGCACTATGGTAGTTATGTATGCTGCAAACAGCGGACGCGCCGACAGCGGGGCCACTCTCGCGGTAGATTCAAGGCAGAGGCGGCGTCGGTCGATAATTGTATGGGGTTCCGACGCGGCCGGATGGAGAGACAGAGCCGGCGGCGTCAGCGTCCCCAAAGAAGCGATACGATAGTCCAGTTTGCGGAGAAGCGTGTCACAAGGGCTGGCTCTCGCCGATGAGCAAGGTATTCGGCGTGAGATAACAAGACAACGGCGAGGCGAGGGCCAGCTTATTACGTAAAGTGGATGATCACCGCCTGCCGGAAGGAGTCGCGATGAGCGCAGCACCCCCATCGGGGTCAGGGCAACCGCCCTCGGCCCCTCCACCAGAAGAGGCGCCGGCCTGGGAGCAAGACACCCTGCCGTCCCGCCGTTCCACCTGGCTGATAAGGGGGAGCGTCATCGCTGTGTTCGCGACACTGCTCGTCTGGTGCGGGCTGCTGGGTCCGCTCTTCCCGAACGCGGTCGCGCAGATAGGGGAAGGTGTCCTGGTCGTCGTTGGGGGCGCCTTTATGTTCACCCTGGTGGCCCGCTCCGGAGAGGCCAATATGAAGCTGGAGAGGGCCTATTCTAAGCATCTAGAGAGACTCAGCGAGGGTCTCCACGACATCGCCTACCACGACAGCCTGACCGGCCTGTACAACCACCGCTATTTCCGGGAGCAGCTCCCCTATGAACTGGAGCGTGCCCTCAGATACGGCCGGCCCCTGTCCATAGTCACGCTGGACGTGAATCACTTCAAGGAGGTGAACGACCGCTACGGCCATCTCATGGGGGACGACCTCCTGGCCTTCCTGGGGCGTCTGATCACCGAGCACGTGCGCTCCACCGACATCGCCGCCCGCTACGGCGGCGATGAGTTCGCGCTGATCCTGCCTGAGACCGATAACGCCGCCGCCAGGCTCACCGCCAGCAAGCTGGCCGAGGTCATAGCCAAGCGCCGAGACTGGGGCGGCGGACTTCTGGAGGGGATCGCTCTCGACGTGTCGGCCGGGGTAGCGACCTTTCCCCAGGACGGCACGGGCGTCCATGACCTCCTTACGTACGCCGACCGCGCTCTCTACGCCTCCAAATCGCGGCCGGTGTCAAGAGAGGCGCTACGCCTCGGGATCTCCCGCAAGCGCAGGTCGGCCTGACGTTGCGCCACGTGCGCCCGCGCTACCCGTCCACCCGTCCCGATGGCGCGCTCGCACTCTGGTGGTGCGGATTATGTAAACTACTCCCCTCCTTACGGCTTCACGGCCGATCGGGAGGGGCTGTCGCCAAATTGTGCGCGCCAACTGGAGATGCTAGACTGAATTCGAGTTCTGGACGACCGATAAGCGCCCTGGGGACAGCAAGGAGGAGCAGACCCTAATGTCGAAACCCGCCAGGTGGATCGTTTTCTCCTTGTTGCTCGCCGCTGTGGTGGCGCTCTCCTTCGGCATAGGCGTCATCGTCGAGAGGGACAGCGGCGGCACGGCGGCATCGCCCACGACGGAAGACGATACGCCCGACTTTAACAGCCTATACGAGATATATGCCCTGCTCAAGGGTGAGTACGTCGACCCCGACCGCCTCGACCCGGAGACCCTGTACGAGGCCGCGATCAACGGCATGCTCAAGTCGCTCTCCGATACCGGCACGTTCTACGTCGACCCTATCACCTACACCACCAGCGTCATGCCCTCGGGGACGTTCGAGGGCATAGGCGCCACCGTCACCGAGCAGGACGGCAAGATAATGATCGTGGCGCCCATCAAGGGGACGCCCGCCGACAAGGCCGGCATCCGCACCGGCGACGTCATTCTCGCCGTCGACGGCGAGTCGACCGACGGCTGGAACGTCGAAGAGGCGGTTCTGAAGATCCGCGGCCCCAAGGGCACGGAGGTCAACCTCAGCATCGAGCACAGCGACGGCGAGACGGAAGACCTCACCCTGACGCGCGACGAGATCGAGGTGGAGAGCGTCACCCGTGATCCACCGATGGGGGCGTTCGAGGACGCCGACGGCAATGAGGTGAAGGACCTTGCCTATGTCCACATCAGGGACTTCTCGGCCCTGACGGCGTCGCAGCTCCGGCCGGTCCTCGAGGAGATCGCCGACGGCGGCTACGAAGGGCTGGTCCTCGATGTCAGGGACAACCCGGGCGGCCTTCTCGACGCGACGGTGGATGTGGCCGATATGTTCCTGGACGGCGGGACGATCCTCTTCCAGGTCGGCCGCGATGAAGACGAGCGTGAATTCAGCGCCCAGAGCGGCGGCGAGGCGACGGGGATCCCCATGGTCGTGCTCGTCAACCGCTTCAGCGCCAGCGGCTCCGAGGTGCTCTCCGCCGCCCTCAAGGACAACGGGCGGGCCACTATCATCGGGGAGAAGACGTTCGGCAAGGGGACGGTGAACGTCGAGCACCGGCTGAGCGAGGACGGGGGCGGCCTCTTCGTCACCATCGCCCGCTGGCTGACCCCCGACCGCGTGCTTATCGACGGCGTGGGCATCCACCCCGACATCGAGGTCATCCCCTCCGACGAGGACATCGAACTCCGCCGCGACGCCCAGCTCCTCAGGGCTATCGATTTCCTGCGCGGCGAATAGTAGGAGAGACGCCGGCGCACCGCCGGCCTTGCTGCCCTCGGGCAAGGAGCCGCAGCGATGGCGGAAAAGGTGGTCACTTTCAACCGCAAGGCGCTCCACGACTACCATATCCTGGACACGGTGGAGGCGGGGCTGGCGTTGACGGGGACGGAGATCAAGTCGATCCGCGACGGCCGGGTGAACCTGCGCGAGGCCTACGCCCGCGCCGAGGACGGGGAGATGTGGCTCCACAACATGCACATCGCGCAGTACCAGGCGGCGAGCCACTTCAACCACGAGCCCACCCGCAAGCGGAAGCTCCTGCTGCATCGGTCTCAGATCGACGATCTCGGTCGGGCGGTCAACGAGAAGGGGCTTACGCTGATCGCGCTGCGCCTGTACTTGAAGCGCGGGCGGGCGAAGGTGGAGATCGCGCTGGCACGGGGTCGCCGGATGCACGACAAGCGGGAGCGGATCGCGGAACGGGAGGCGGCGCGCCAGGTGGATCGGGCGCTGCGCCAGCGCTAGGGGGCTGCGGCCACGTCGCACGCCGCCTTCGGCGACGGCTCGCGGCCTCGTTTTTTGAATCTGGGGGGACACCCCCCAGGCTCCCTGACAGGGGGCTCTGCCCCCTGTATCCCCGCTCCTGCGAGTTCTTCAGCACCCTGCTGGTAGATGATTCATACTTGATGGGCAGCTCTCACGAGAGAGGCGTCGGGGTTGTCGCCGCAACATGAGCGTTGTTGCTCCCACCCGCCCGCCCAGGAACGTCTTTGATTCTGGGGGACACCCCCAGACCCCCACCAGAGGGGGAAGGCCCTCTCTGGACTCCCCCAGGGCTGTGTGAAGCTGTTCTGTCGATGACCATCAACCCGCAGGATCGTCTGGACAGCTTATCTCGACCCGCTGTAAACGAGACGCCAGCGCTAGGCAAACGTCTCGGGCCGCTGTATAATGTGACCATGGGGACGAAAGGGTTCGACAGGGAATGCCGGATCTGGATTGCAAGCCGAGGTGCCATCACCCTCGCAAAACAGGTGGCAAAAAAGTAACAGGCGAACAACAGACTGCCCTGGCCGCCTAACTAAGGCGGTCACGCTGCCCTCAGCCCTCCCTCGACGGGAAGAGGGATAGCGCCGAAAAGTCGAGGTGCAGCGGTTCAGACGTCGATAAGGGCCGCTAAAGACTCATCGACTGGCCCGGCGGTATCCGGCCGACTGGAGCCCGCAGGGCGAGATCAAAGAGACGGCTAAGCTTGTAGGAGATCCAGGACGTTCTTCCTCTGGACGGGGAGTTCAATTCTCCCCCGTCTCCACCATTAAGAATATCCAGCCGTTCCGCTTCTTCCCGCGAGATCGGGGGGAGGCGGAGCGGCTGGCTTTCTTTGCCGCATGCCGAGCGGTGGGCCCGACATCGGGTCTGCTGCTCTCTCTGCGGCTTGCCGGGGACGCACACTATGGACTCATGTTGGGTGGCCGGTATCAGCCGCGGATGGAGGAAACCCATCGCCTTCGCATCCACATCGTGAATCGTGCACGTGGCCTCACTTTGCGCTAGGATGTTCTCCATGACTCTCCTGGCGACGCACGATCTGACCAAAC
Source organism: Dehalococcoidia bacterium (assembly GCA_034430455.1). Taxonomy (GTDB): domain Bacteria; phylum Chloroflexota; class Dehalococcoidia; order DSTF01; family JALHUB01; genus DAOUEO01. The sequence goes on from DAOUEO010000172.1 coordinate 9,289, forward strand.
TCTATTCGGGCATCACCGCGCTTGATTCGCTTGATTTGGAGCTGAACCCCGGCATTATCGGGCTAGTCGGCGCAAACGGCGCCGGCAAGAGCACCCTGATCAAGATCCTCCTCGGCCTCATCAAGCCCACCAGCGGCTCAGCCCGGCTTCTGGGCTTCGACGTGACACGTCAGGAAACCGACTTGCGCCGACATGTCGGCTACATGCCGGAGCACGATTGCCTGCCGACTGACGTCTCGGCAACCGAATTCGTGGCGCACATGGCTCGGATGAGCGGACTGCCCCGCTCCGCCGCACGTGAACGCACGGCTGATACCCTTCGGCATGTGGGCCTGTTCGAGGAGCGCTATCGCGAGATGGGCGGCTACTCGATGGGGATGAGGCAGCGAGTGAAGCTGGCCCAGGCTCTCGTTCACGACCCACGAGTCCTGCTGCTGGACGAGCCCACGAACGGGCTGGACCCGGAGGCCCGCGACGAGATGTTGGACCTCGTGCGTCGAACCGGCCAGGAGTTCGGAATAGCCATCGTGATGGCGTCCCATCTTTTGGCCGAGATCGAACGCGTCTGCAACTACCTCGTCGTGATCGATGCCGGGTGCCTCGTGCGTTCAGCGCCGATCGCATCCTTCACCGGACGCACGCAGGTTCTTGTTGTCGAGGTCGAAGGCGACAGCTCTGCGCTTGCCCAGAGGCTCCGCGAAGACGGTCTGACCCTTCGCCAGGAAAACGGGCGCATTCTGGTGGGCCTCGATGATGAGAGGGCCTACGACTTGATCCGCGACAGGATCGCAGACCTTGGGCTGGGACTGCTCCGCCTTGAGCAGGGCCGGCAGAGCCTGGAAGACCTTTTCCGGACGCCAAAGACGGACGTGGATGATGTCGCTCTCACCTGAACCAGAGGGCAGCGTCTACGATCTCGGATACCGCTCATATGAGGGTGTCCGTCTCGGTCGCCCTCATGCGGTTCTCTCCCTCTATTTCACGAGTCTCCGCGGTGTCTTCGGCTTTGGCCGGCATACCTCCAGCAAGATACTGCCTTTCGCTCTGGCGATCATTGCACTCCTTCCGGCAGTGATCCAGCTTGGCGTTGTCGCCATGGCTGAGACGATCGATTTCGATCTCATATCCCCCGGCGACTACTACGAGTTCGTCCAGTGGCCGCTGGTCCTCTTTGTTGCCGTCGTAGCGCCGGAGTTGGTCGGGCGGGATCAGCGCAATCGCGTCCTGCCCCTCTACTTCTCGAGACCCCTTCTCCGGGACGACTACGTCCTCGCCAAGATGGCAGCCCTGTCAACGGCGCTGCTCATCATGGCGCTCGTACCACAGGCCGTCATTTTCCTTGGGAATGCAATGGCGTGGAGCGATCCGTCGGACTACCTCCGGGAGAACTGGCGAGATATCGCTCCCATCATCGCCAGCGGCGCGATGATCTCGTTGTTCTGTTCGAGTATTGGGCTGGCTATCGGCTCGCAGACGGACCGATGGCCGCTCTCCTCCGGGGGGATTGTCGCCTACTTCGCCGTGAGCTGGATTCTGGGGTCGATTCTCGTTAACAGCGCCGACGACGGTGTGTTCAGATACTCGCTCCTCTTCAGCGGGTTTCACGTCATGCGCGCATTCACCCTGTGGGTCTTTGGCATCACTCCGGACGCACCTTTGGAGGGGAGTCTGGCCGGTAACCTGGCCCTCGCAGACGTGCCGCTGCCTTTCTATGCCTTCGTCGCGGTCCTGACGATCGGCGTTACGCTGTTCATCGTGCATCTTCGCTATCGACGGATGAGCCTGTGAGCGAGCAACGCGAGATACCGACTCCGGTCGACCAGGTCGTCGAGCCAGTGATCAGGCTGGAGAAGGCATCGCGCTGGTTCGGGAATATCGTGGCGGTGAGCGATGTCTCCTTCTCGATTGGCCCCGGTATCGTCGGCCTCCTTGGCCCGAACGGCGCCGGCAAGTCGACCATCCTCCAGATGGTCGTCGGCTTCCTCAAGCCCTCCAGCGGGTCAGTCCTGGTTCGCGGCCGTTCTCCCTGGCGGAATGAAGAGCTCTTTCGCTACACCGGTCTGGTACCGGAGCGCGAGGCGATCTACCCGTTCCTAACCGGATACGAGCTCGTCCTCTTGAACGCCCGGCTTCACAAGCTGCCCAACCCAGAGGCGGCGGCGGCTCGGGCCATTCGAATGGTCGAACTGGAGGATGCCCAGCACCGGGCGACAGGCGGCTACTCCAAGGGGATGAAGCAGCGCGTGAAGCTGGCGACCGCCCTCGTGCACGACCCGCCGCTCCTTCTGCTCGACGAGCCGTTCAACGGCGTCGACCCCGCTCAGCGCCTACACATGATGGGTGTACTGCGGGACCTGGCCGCCGCAGGCGGCACCGTTGTCTTCTCATCGCACATTCTGGAAGAAGTCGAGCGTCTGGCGGACAACGTGCTTGTCATCGTGTCCGGGCGTCTCGCCGCCTCGGGCGACTTTCACCGGATCAGACGTCTCATGACCGACCGACCGCACACATTCGTGATCCATTCGACCGACAACCGCGGACTCGCGGCTGCGCTTATCGAAATGCAGTGTGTCGCGGGAGTCGAACTGATCGATGGAGGACTGAGTGTGCGAACCTCTGATTTCGGCGCATTCACCCTGGCCGTGCCGCTTGTCGCCAGGGATACCGGCGTGACCCTGCACGAGTTCATCCCGGCCGACCAGTCACTCGAGAGCGTCTTCTCCTACCTGGTGAACCGATGAATAGGGAGATATTCGTCCTTTCCCTGCGACAATTGCTCGGCAGACGGCGCATGTTCGCGTTGATCGCGCTGTCCCTGCTGCCACTTCTCGTCGCGCTGGTCTTCAGAACGGGGAACGCCGACACCGATCGGGTGGACTGGACCGCGAACGCGCTCCTGAACGGCCTTATCGTGACCACGCTCCTGCCGCTGGTGACGCTTGTCCTGAGCACAACATCGCTGGGCATGGAGGTCGAGGACGGCACCATTGTCTATCTGCTCTCGAAGCCGCTGTCGCGCGCTCAGGTGATCATGGCCAAGCTGGCAGCGTCATGGCTTCCAGCCGGTGCGCTCGTCTCGCTCTCAGCGGCGTCCTCCGCCGGCATCGCCCTCCAGGGAGCCGAGCCCACGCTTCTTGTCGCGTTCGTCATCGCCGCCGCCTTTGGCACGCTAGCCTACTCCAGCGTTTTCCTGCTCCTCAGCTTGCTGACGAGCCGGGCGCTGGTCATCGGCCTTATATACGTCTTCATCTGGGAGGGCGTCGTTACCGAGCTCTTCACGGGCACGCGGATTCTGAGCGTTCGTCAGTACACTCTCGGCGTGGCCGATCTGTTGACGGATACACGCAGGTTTGAGGCCCACCTGGACGGCGCTGTCGCGCTCGCGCTAATGGCTGTCGTCACGGCGGCTTTCGTAGCCCTTGCCATCCATCGTCTGAATCGATTCGAGACGCGAACCTTGTTCTGACTGCCCTCGGTGAGCAGGGCGCCTCGATTTCGACTTGGAGGGACACACTCCTGACTCCGGGAAACGGGGACGACATGACCTCAGCAAGCCGCAGGGACGCGTGGCTGCGGATGGACGACGCCGCCCTCCTGAAGGAGTGCAGCGAGGAGCGGTACCGCGCGAGCGGCCCCGGGGGCCAACGCCGGAATAAGGTCGAGACGGCTGTCCGCCTGCACCACTCGCCCACCGGCTTCACCGCACAGGCTGAAGAGTCGCGCTACCTGCAGCAAAACCGTATCCGGGCCCTCAAGCGCCTGCGCGAGCGCCTGGCACTGGAGCTGAGAAATCCATTCGATCTGGGGTCGCCGCCCTTAGCGCCCGAGTTCCAGGCGCAACGAAGCCCCAATGGCGGCCTTGCGGTGAACCGCAGCAACCCGTCCTACCCGATAATCGTGGCCACTGTGCTCGACGCCCTTGAAGCATCGAAGGGGAGCTATGCAAAGGCGGCTCAAGCTCTCGGACTCACAACCAGCCAGGTCCTGCGATTTCTGCGTTCGGACCCCCAGATTCGGCGAACCCGCCCGAGCAGGGGTCGAACCAAGACGAATCCCTGAATCCGGGGGGCCTGCCAGTCCCCGGAGGGCTTGGTTCTCCCACTCCGCATCAGGGACTGCACCTACTTTCCCAGGTCTGATTGCGTCTACTCTGCGCCGGAGCGACCGCACGGCCGATAATTCTCAGAGAGCGCCATCTGATTCACTGAGCGCCGGCAGGCATGTGATAGAACGGAGAACCGTTGGGAGATCCATTCAGCCACCGCGCTACCAATGATACGGCCGCCGAACGGCTACCGTCCGCGTACGCCGCGAATCAGGCGCTGAGCAAGCTGACGCGGCGGGAGCGGCAGGTGCTGGGCCTCATCGCGCAGGGGAAGACGAACAGGGAGATCGCCGCTCTGCTGGTGACGTCACAGGGAACGGTGAAGACTCACGTCACCCACATCTTCCGCAAGCTGGGGGTATCTGATCGCGTAGGGGCCGTGCTGGCGGTCCTGGGGATCGACCCAGCCAAGGTGCTGCCGGCCGCCTGAGGCAGAGCCCGCGGACGACTACTCCCGGGCCGAGACGCCCTGCTGGGCCTCCCGCAGCCGGCGGCTGAGCACCGGCAACATCTGCACCGCTATGTGGGGGTTGGTGCGCAACTCGGCGATGAAGTCCCAGCGCGAGAGGACGAGACACTGGGTGGGCTGGGTCGCCACCGCGCTCGCCGAACGCGGGTAGGAGTCGAGAAGGGCCATCTCACCGAAGAAGTCGCCCGGGCCCAGGGTCGCCAGAGCTTTCGCGCTCTTGCCGCCCTTGCCTCGTATTATGTCTACTTTCCCCGCCTTGATGATGTAGAAGGCCACCGCGTTCTCGCCTTCCTGAACGATAGCCTCACCCTTCTTGTAGTCCCGCATTATCACGGCGGCGGCCAGATGCTTCAGGTCCCTGCGGCTGAGCTGGGAGAACAAAGGGGCAGTAGCCAGGGTATCTTCAACCGTCACTTGGGCACTCCTCCTGCTAGTTGAGCCTTTCGACTCTGGCATTCTCGCAGTCTCTACCGCTACCGGCAAGCCCAGGGGAACGATCTTTCTTAACATGCAACACCTCCTGTCCTCTTGCTACCCAGCGTAACCGCGCGCTTGCCCAGCCACCGTAAGTCCACTCACTCAATCTCGGTGAACTTGTTCACACTCGGCGAAAAAGGTGTAGGATGGAATCAGAAACCTGCTCACGATGGTGAGGCGCCGGAAGATGACCGTTCGCGCCATCTCGCAGACACCGATGCTCTCCCGGATCGCAAAGCGCGACCTGGAAGCCCTCGCCGCCACCGCCCACGAACGCCTCTACCGGCGCGGCGAGGTGATATTCCACAAGGACGACCCGGGAAACCAGTTCCACGTCATCACCGAGGGGAAGGTGCGCATCGTCCTCCCGTCGCCGGACGGAGAGGAGGTCACGGTGGCTATCCTGGGGCCGAGCGAGATCTTCGGCGAGCTGTCCCTCCTCGACGGCGAGCCGCGCTCAGCGACGGCGATCGCGGGGGAGGACGCGCGGACGGTCGTCATCAACCGCGAGGACTTTCTAGCGTGGCTGGCGACGAGGCCGGCCGCCGCGATCACCCTCCTGGAGACGCTGAGCCGCCGCCTGCGGCGCTCCGACGACCTTCTCGCCGACGTGGCCTTCCTCGACGTCTCCGGCCGGCTGGCGAAGAAGCTGGTCGAGCTGGCGCGCCTCTACGGTCGGGACGCGACGCCGGGGCAGCCGTCGCAGGTGCGTCTGACCCAGGAGGAGCTGGCGAGCACCATCGGCGTTACCCGCGAGAGCGTGAACAAGCACCTGCACTACTTCAGCTCCCGGGGATGGGTCGCCATCAACAAGGGCCGGATCACGATCCGCGACCCCCACGCCCTCGAGGAGCAGGCCTACTAGCCCGCAACAGTGAAGGAGACTGAACCGATGAAGGGAAGATTGATCAAGGAAGGCGTCCACAGCGTCGGCGCCGTCGACTGGGACCGGCGCCTGTTCGACTCTCTGATACCGCTGCCCGACGGCACGAGCTACAACGCCTATCTGGTCCAGGGGAGCGAGAAGACGGCGCTGCTGGACACCGTCGACCCCAGCAAGAGCGACGTCCTGTTCGCCAACCTGGAGGGCCTGCCCAGGCTCGACTACGTCGTCGCTCACCACGCCGAGCAGGACCACTCGGGGACGCTTCCCGCTGTCCTCTCGCGGTACAAGGAGGCGAAGCTGCTGGTGACGACGAAGGCGAAGGGGATGCTCATCGACCTGCTGGAGATCCCCGAGGAGAGGGTCGTCACCGTCGAAGACGGAGAAACGCTCTCTCTCGGGGACAAGACGCTGGAGTTCATCTACATGCCCTGGGTCCACTGGCCGGAGACTATGGTCTCCTACCTGAGAGAGGACCGCATTCTCCTTACCTGCGACCTCTTCGGCTCGCACCTCGCAACCAGCGACCTCTACGCCGATGAGGCGCGGGTGTACGAGCCCGCCAAACGCTACTACGCCGAGATCATGATGCCCTTCCACAAGGCGATCGAGAAGCACTTGGAGAGGGTGAAGGCGATCGACCCGGCGCTGATCGCTCCCAGCCACGGGCCCATGTACGACCGCCCCGCGTTCATCGTCGACGCCTACGGCGACTGGGTCTCAGGCGCCCCCCAGAACAGGGTCGTCCTTCCCTACATAAGCATGCACGGCAGCACGGAGAGGATGGTGCGGCACCTGGTGGAGGCGCTGGCGGAGAGAGGGGTGGCGGTGGAGCAGTTCAACCTCACGGCGACCGACATCGGGAAGCTGGCTGTGTCCCTGGTCGACGCGGGGACGATCGTGATCGGGACGCCGACGGTGCTCGGCGGCCCTCACCCGAACGTCATCTACGCCGCGCACCTGGCAAGCGCCCTGCGCCCCAAGCTAAAGTTCGCCGCCGTCATCGGGTCGTACGGCTGGGGCGGCAAGGCTGTCGAGCAACTGGCGGCGATCGTATCGCACCCCGACATCGAGCTGCTGGAGCCGATCCTCTGCAAGGGAGTGCCGAGGGAGGCCGATCTCGCAGCCCTGGATAGCCTGGCCGACACGATTGCGCGAAAGCACAAGGAGCGCGGCTTCTCCTAGCTGGCTCGATGGGTGGTTCTTCCCGCCCGCCCACCCAGATATGTAATTCGGTTCAAGGGGACACCCCTTGAACCCCGCCAGAGGGGGCGAGCCCCCTCTGGACTCCCCCAAGGCTGTGTCGAAGCGCGAAAGGAGGACACAATGGAAAGCCTGCTCACCACCGACCAAAAGAGGCTGCGCGACGAGGTGCGCGCGTTCGTCCGCGACGAGGTCCCCCGCCAGCTCCTGCTGGACATGGACGCCGGCAAGGTGGATTTTCCGCGGGAGTTCCTGGAGGCGGCGGCGCGACACCGGCTGCTGGGGCTGCGCTTCCCCGAGGAGTACGGCGGCCGCGGCCTGAAGTGGGTCGATGAGATAATAGCCCTGGAGGAGATCGGCGTCCTCAGCACGAGCCTGCCCTGTCTGTACAGTCTGGTGAGCATCGTCGGCGAGGGGATCGTCCATTTCGGGACGGCGGAGCAGAAGGAGCGCTGGCTGC
>DAOUEO010000173.1:0-1569 GCA_034430455.1 Dehalococcoidia bacterium
TCTGGGCAGCGCGGTCGATCTCGTACCGCCCGTCGGAGACCTCGACCGCGTACCCATCCGGGTATTGGTAATCCGGCACAAATATCTCGGTGGGGGCGTCGACCGCCGGATCGTGCCGGAACTCGAACTCGAAGCACCTGCGCCTGACGTCAAAGGCCATCCGCAGCGGCTTCCCGGCGATCTTGCGCGCGTACGGGCGCACGACGGCCTCTAGCGCCCGCCCACCGGAATTGAGATCGGCGGGGTCTGTCTGCTGGTCGCGGCTAAAGATGGAGAAATCCTCGTCGTTCCACTTGTCGCCGCGCGCGTTGGTGTTGTCGGCGGTGTAATTCCACAGGGTAAAGCTCAGCAGATTGGCCTCCAGCGCCTGCATGCTGGCGTCCATCGCCCGCACCTGGAGCGAGAAATCGCCCGTGCGGTAGGCCCGCTTGTTCCGCATGTCGAAGGGAATCCCCACCTCGCCGATGAGGGTAGGCACGCCGCCCATCTTTTCCGCCGACATTCTCTTGACGCGCGCCAATTGCTCGACGAAAGAGCGGCGCACGCGGCTCCGCCCAAAGACGACTTTACCCGCCGCGTCCACGCCCAGGAAGGGGACGAAATTCTTGGCAAACAGGGTGACCCCGTCGTACCAATGCGCCGCGTTGATCACACCCAGCGCGTCCTCCGCTCCCCAATCGGGGTGGCCGCCTCGGGGCTCGCCCTCGACAAAGATGAGCGCGCCGGGATCGACGGCACGGATCTCGCGCGCGTAGCGGTTGGCGAAGGGGCGCAGGTAATCGTTGGCAAAATCGACCGGGCGGCCGTCCACCCGCGCAAAGTGATCGGGCCGCAGCAGGCGCGGCGTGCCGTCCGCAGCGACGTCCCACACGCCGTTCTGCTTCCAGATGCACTCGCATCCCGCGCGCCAGGCGCGCGCGCCGCCGGGGTTCACCAGTCGCCGGCCGCGCCTCCTGGCTCCCAGGTATTCCACGTCCCACACCTCGACCTCCTGCGGGTAGCCAGCTCCCAGCAGCATAGCCTGGAAGGGCGTCGGGGATGCTCCCTTGCGCAAGAGGCCGGCGGCGATTCGCAGGTCCGGCCAGCCGATGAAGCCTGCCGAAGGCTCGTTCAGCGTATCGTAACCGACGACGTTGGTCAACCCCTTCAGCCGCGCGGCGACCTGCTTGACCGCGTCGATGTAATGGCGTTGAAGGTATTCCTGCACCGGCTCGCCCTCCACAGTCGTCTGCGGCGCAAAGTCGTCGCCGCCGAAAGAGAGGGTGAACATCGTCGCCGTGGCCAGCTTGGCGTAGTTAGTCGGCCAGATCATGCGTGGCAGGGGATCGCCGTGGACGGCGTGCACGAGCGCCGCCCCCGTCTCCGAGAACTTTGTAACGTCCATCCCCACAGCTTCAAAGGCCCAGCCGGGGGCACCGTCGCCGCCGGAGAAGCGGCTCCACGCGTCCTGGTGGGGATCGACGAACAGATCGAGGCCGTGCTCCCCGGCCTTGCGCACGACCCGGTAGAGATAGTCCAGGTACGCCTCGTCATACCGGCCCGGCCCGGCGTGCTCGATCGCCTCCCAGG
>DAOUEO010000174.1:0-2513 GCA_034430455.1 Dehalococcoidia bacterium
GTGGCCGCGGAGTCGGAGGAGGAGCGGACGAGCCTGCGGCGGGCGTTCCTGCGGGACGTGCGAAAGCATGTGGACGCGGTGGCGCGGTATATCATGCCGGACGAGGGGACGTTTGAGTTCGCGCTGATGTATATACCGGCGGAGGGTGTGTATTACGAGACGTTCTCGCGGGAGGAGGCGTCGGGGGAGGAGAGTCTGTCGGCGTACGCGCTGTCGCGAAGGGTGATCCCGGTATCGCCGAACAGCTTCTACGGGTATCTGCAGGCGATCGTGCTGGGGCTGAAGGGGCTGCGGGTGGAGGAGCGGGCGCGGGAGATCATCGACCACCTGGCGCGTCTGGGCAAGGAGTTCGGGCAGTTCCGGGAGGAGTTCGATGTGCTGGGGACGCACGTCGGGCGGGCGAAGACGAAGTATGACGATCTGGACAAGCGGGTGGGCCGGATGAGCGACCGGCTGCTGCTGCCGCTGCAGGACGAGTGGGAGAGGCTGCCCGCCGGCGAGGGGGCCGACGGGGAGGCCTAGGCATTCTCAGGGCAGGTGAAAGCCGTCCGCCGCGGTTAGGGTCAGCGGACGGCTTCTTGTTGTCCTTGAGGCGCCGTCAGGCAGGCTTGATGGCGTTGACGCGGGCGCGGACGGCGTCCTTGTCCTGATACCACTTGGCGTTGAGCTCGACGAACTCTTTGGCGCTGTCCGGCACGTCTTCTTCGGCGAAGATGGCGGTGACGGGGCAGGCCGGGGCGCAGGCGCCGCAGTCGATGCACTCGTTGGGGTCGATGACGAGCATGCGGTCGGCGTCGCCATCGTCGTGGATGCAGTCGACGGGGCAGACGTCGACGCAGGCGCGGTCCTTGAGGTCGATGCAGGGTTCAGTGATTACGTAGGTCATCGTCGGTTCTCACCTCCAGATTGCTGGCGCCATTTTACTCAAGGCCCGCGCTCTTGGGGAAGCGTTTTAGGAAGCAAATTGCTGCTAAAGGGCGACATTGCTCAGGGCGCAGGATGGGGCAGCGGGCTCTCTCGCCGGCCGGGCGTATCACTCCTCGACGATCACTTGGCCCTTCATCTGGGGGTGGGGGGAGCAGTGGTAGTCGAAGGTGCCGAGCATGTAGAACGTTTTGATGTAGGTCCCTCCCTTGGACAGGTCGCCGCTGTCGAAGGTGCCGTCGTCAGCGGTCACTGTGTGATGGGAAGGCCCGTTGTTGGTCCACATGACGTTGTCGCCGATCTTGATCGTGACCGTGCTGGGGGAGAACTCGAAGTCTTTGATCTCCACGGAGACGCTCTGCTTCTCCGACGTGGTCGCCGCCTGGGTCGCTTCGGGGGTATCGGCGGCCCGTGTCGTCGCCTGGGCGGTCGCCTCGGGGGTGCCCGGCGCGGGGGTAGCCTCGGGGGTCGTGTCCTCATCCGAGCCGCCACCACAGGCAGAAGCAGCGAGGACGCCGGCCATTAGGGCCAGCACGGCGATGACGCGGGCGAGCGCGCTCTCTCCTGAAAACATGGGAGAACCTCCTGTCTCAGATTGGGCCGACCGCTAGCCGATCTTGAAGTCGAAGAACCAGAATCCGATGCCGTAGAAGGCATGGACGGCGACGACGGCGGCAAGAAGCAAAGCGTTGAGCCGGTGAAGGGGAAGGACGCTGGGTTTCCCCTTGCTGAGTATTATACCACTCGCTATCTGGACGATTACGATGGCTGCCAGGGCGATGCCCAACCAGACGTATATGGGCTTGTCCCACAAGATAGGGATGCTCATGTGTTCCTCCTTCTAATCAGCGACCCGCGGGGCCCCACCCCTGGAAGGCTGCTGATCTTAGACTATAGAGCTTGCTCATGAAACGCGCATCTCGCTGATGGCCATCCAGAAGCGGGTAGACTCTCCAGCGGCGGGCAAGCAGGTCTGGTCGGCCGGCCGGGTGTGGATGCGATGTCCTGTGCGCGCTGGGCGGCGTCAGTGTGGTCAGCGCAACATGGGCGTGGTCTGTCCCACCCGCCCACCCTAGAAAAGTCACATAGTCTCAGGGGGACACCCCCTGTAACCCCCGCCAAAGGGGGCAGGCCCCCTCTGGACTCCCCCTATGGGACGCAACTACCCGGGCAGGCCGGGTCGGGTACCCGCCAGAGGCGGGCAGGCGGAGCCCCGACCCTACCGGGGAATGAGGGACGAGCGCAGCAAGCGGGTCGGCCACCCGCCAAAGGCAGGCAGACTCTCCACAGGCGGGCAAGCAGGCAGGTCTGGCCGGCCAGGTGTGGGTGCGATGTCCTGTGCGCGCTGGGCGGCGTCAGTGTGGTCAGCGCAACATGGGCGTTGTTCCTCCCACCCGCCCACCCTAGAAAGGTCACATAGTCTCAGGGGGACACCCCCTGTAACCCCCGCCAGAGGGGGATTCTCCCCCTCTGAACTCCCCCTATGGGACGCACTTAGGCGGGCAGGCAGGCTTCCGCTACGCCCTTACAGGTGCCGGAAACAGACACCACCCCTGGAAGGCTAAAGCCTTCCGCTACACGCCCCACCG
>DAOUEO010000175.1:0-5590 GCA_034430455.1 Dehalococcoidia bacterium
AGAAAAACGCCCATGTTGCGGCCACCACGCCGACGCTGCCCACGCGCATGGGGCGTCGCATGGACGCAGGGCCGCGCCAGGGGGGTGCCGGTCGAATTAGATGTCCGACGGCGGGCCAACGAGGGGTTCTCCCAATTCAGCCAGGCGTGCGTCCCCACCAGAATGGGAGGCGGCGGTGGCTCAGGCGTCCTTTCCCCGCTACGGTGGGCGGGCCGTCACAGACCACCGCCATGAGTTGCCCCCCCTGGACAGGTGGCGGGGTCGGGCGGGGCAACTCGCCGATGATCCCATCGCCAGGCGCGGTTGGGCGGGAGCTAGCATTAGGAGGAAGAGCTCGCGGCAGCGGGGCCCGCCGGCAGCACACAAACCGGGAGCGTCGCTCTAGCTGGCCATTAGGGAAGGGGATTCGCAAGGGGGTCCGGCGTCGCGATGAGATGCCCATGGCCAGTGGAACCATGCCCCCCGCTGCCGCGAGCAGTAGCGCTCAGGTCTGACACCTCGGTCAGGGGGAGATCGGCCAGCCGCCCGATGACGAGTTGGGCGATGCGGTCGCCGTGATTCACCCGGTACTCCTCATGTTCTCCGAAGAGGTACATTGTCACCAGCACCTCTCCACGGTAGTCGCTGTCGATGGTGCCGAGGGTGACGCCGACTCCCTTGGCCGACAGGCCGGAGCGCGGGCGCACCTGCACGTCGAACCCGCGGGGGGACTCGATGGCGATGCCGGTGCCGACGCGAACGGGCTGCCGGCCGAGGACGACATGGCCCGGCTCCTCGATGCAGGCGAACAGGTCGAGGCCGGATGAGCCCTCTGTCGCTCGCTCCGGCAGGCGGGCGCCGGGGCGCAGCCGCTTTGCCTTGAGAACGTCGCCGTCGTCCACTCCCCAACTCCGTGGTCGTCTTCATCGGCGAGTATAAGCGTGGGTCCTGCTTGGGGACAAGGGCGATAGGGCGGCGGCGGATCCCCGATCAGCTTTTCTATGTTTCATTAGGTCAGGCTTCTGCTAGAATTAGCGCCGTCGAGAGAGTAGACAATCGGGATAGAAGTCTGGAGGCAACCATGGCCGATTTTGGGCTGAACGAAGAAGAGAGGATGGTCCAGCAGTTGGCGCACGATTTCGCCGTGAAGGAGATCCGGCCCCGTGCCCAGTACTATGACGAGCATGAGGAGGTTCCCCGCGACATCATGCTGAAGGCCCACCAGTTGGGCCTGTCCGAGGGCATGTTCAAGGGCGGGAACAGCGCCTTGACGCGCGTCATTATCACGGAGGAGCTGTCGTGGGGCGACGGCGGCGTCGCTCTCTCCATCACCTCCAGCGGCCTCGCTCTGGCCGCTATCGCGGCGATGGGGACCGATGAGCAGAAGGACACCTGGTACCCCAAGTGCATGAGCACCGACACCGAGCTGCGTCTCGGCGCCTACTGCCTCACCGAGCCGGAGGCGGGCTCTGACGTCGCCAACATCTCGACGACCGCCGTCCGCGACGGGGATGACTACGTCCTCAACGGGACGAAGCGCTTCATCACCAACGGCGGCATCGCCGATGTCCACGTGGTCTTCGCGACGGAGGACAAGAGCAAGAAGTGGGGCGGCCTCTGCGCCTTCGCGATCGAGAAGGACACTCCCGGCCTATCCATGGGCACGGTGTGGAAGAAGATGGGGATCCGCGCCTCCCACACCGCCGATGTCGTGCTCGACGACTGCCGCGTGCCCGCCGCGAACCGGCTGGGGCCGCCGCCGGGCGCTCCGGCGGGGACCGGCGGCGGTGGGGGAACCATGGGGGCGCTGGGCGCTCTCGAGCGCACCCGCCCGATGATCGGGTGCTTCGCCCTCGGCATCGGGCGCGCCGCCTTCGAGTATGCGCTCGATTACTCCAAGGAGAGGATACAGTTCGGGCGGCCTCTTATTGGCAACCAGGCGATCGGTTTCAAGCTGGCGGACATGGCGATCGAGCTGGACGCCGCCCGTCTCCTCATCTGGCGGGCCTCCTGGATGTCGCATGTCGGTGCGCCCTTCCTCCGCGGTGAGGGGAGCATGGCGAAGGCCTTCCCCTCGGATGTCGCCATGAGAGCGACCGTCGAGGCGGTGCAGATCCTGGGCGGCTACGGCTACGTGAGCGAGTTCCCGGTCGAGAAGTGGATGCGGGACGCGAAGATCTTCCAGATCTTCGAGGGGGCGAACGAGATCCAGCGCCTCGTCATATCGCGGGCGCTCGCGGCCGGGCTGAAGATCCGTTAGGACAGGGGCGCCGGCGCTACGCTGGAGAGTCAGTTGTCGCCGGCCGTGTGCGGCTCCGCTACGCTGTCTGCTTCACGTGAGGGATGCAGCAGATGAAGCGGAGGACGTCCGAGCCGGTGTTGACGAACTGGTGCTGCTCGTTGGGCGCCACGAACACTACGTCGTCGGGCTTGAGGGGGCTCTTCCCGTCGCTGCTCACCACCTCGCCCGCGCCGGCGAGCACGAACACCTCGTGCTCCCACGCGTGTGTGTGCCAGGGCGTCGATTTGCCGGGATCGACTTCGAAGACCCGCATCACGAAGTTGGGCGCCCCGTCCTCCGCCGAGATGACCAGACGGAGGTAGACGCCCGGCATCTCCTCTTTGGGCGCTGTCTCTCGAAAGCTCTGCACCTTCATCGTTCCCTCGTTCCTTTCCCGCCAAGGTGATGCGGCGAGGCGTTTGCCGGAATTATAGTCTCGCTCTTAGCCGCGGACAAGCGATTGGGATGCGCCGGCGGCGTGCGTGGTTCATAAAGCCAGTCGGGCGCTTGGCGCAGCGCGCTCCGGGCGCTTATAATGCGTGAGAAAATACCATAGATAGGAGCCCCGCCATGGCTGACCGGGTCGGAATCTATATCGACGGGAGCAACGTCTACCACTCGCTGAAGTCGATCTTCGGCTACACCAACCTCGACTTCGAGGCCTTCTGCAAGAAGCTGGCGGGGCGCCGCCAACTGCTGCGCGTCTACTACTACAACGCCCCCGTTGACCACACCAAGGAGCCGGAGCGCTACAAGGACCAGCAGACGTTCTTCAACCGCATGCGGCGCATCCCCTACCTGGAGGTGCGGCTGGGACGGCTGGTCTACCGGAACTGGCCCGCCGAGCGCGCCTACGAGAAGGGCATCGATGTCAAGATGGCTACGGACATGCTGACGCACGCGTTCCGCAATGTCTACGATGTCGCAATACTCGTCAGCGGCGACAACGATTTCGCCGACGCGCTTCAGGCGGTCAAGGACACGGGGCGTCATGTTGAGGTGGCGCTGTTCGGCGACGCCTGGTCATCCCAACACCTGCGTGACGCCGCCGACAAGTCGGTGAGGATCGACAAGAAGTTCCTGGTGGGCTGCTGGAAATAAAAGCCAACGGGTTGCTAAAAGCAACCCGTTGAGGCTCATTGCCTGGGATTGCTGGGCATTTTGGCATTCCCAGGGGGTCCAACAGCGCTAATTATAACGGACAACGGCTGTTTGTCAACCTCTTGCGGCGATGAAATGAGCGGCAGTCTCGGGGGGCGGCGGTCTCTTCCGTCGGGGCGCGGTGGAGGAGGGGAGGAGACGCCGTGAGACTGGGCGTTCACGTCTCCACCCAGGGCGGACTGGACAAGGCTATCGACCGCGCCCAGGCGATGGGCGCTGAGACTATCCAGATATTCGGCTCCGCTCCCCAGACGTGGCGGCGGCGGGACGCCCCGCCGGAGGAGATAGCCGCCTTCCGCGAGAAGGCGGCCGCTGCTGGTGTGGAGCCCGTCTTCCTTCATGCCGTCTACCTCATCAACCTCGCCGCCACCGACCCCGCCAACCTGGAGCGCGGCGTCGCCTCGCTGATCGCCGACCTCGAGCTGTGCGCCCGGATCGGCGCCAAGGGCAGCATCGTGCACATCGGCAGCCACAAGGGCGCGGGGCTGGACGCCGTGTTGCCCCAGGTCGTGGCGGCGATCCGGCGGGTGATGGCGAGCACACCCCCGGAGGCGTGGCTGATCCTCGAGAACAGCGCCGGCATGGGGGGAAGCATCGGCGCCAGCTTCGGCGAGCTGGGGGCGGTGATGCGGGAGCTGGATGACGCGCGGATCAAGGTCTGCCTCGATACCCAGCACGCCTTCGCGATGGGCTACGACGTCGCCAGCGCCGGCGGCCTCCAGGCGGCGCTCGACGAGTTGGACCGCGAGATCGGCCTGGAGAGTCTCGTCGTCGTCCACGCCAACGACTCGAAGGTGCCGCTGGGGGGCGGCCGCGACCGCCATGAGAATATCGGCGAGGGCGCGATCGGGCGGGAGGGCTTTCGGGTGGTAATGGCCCACCCCGCTTTCCGGGAGCTGCCCTTCATCCTGGAGATACCCGGCTTTAATAACCTGGGCCCCGACAAGGAGAACCTGGACATCCTGAAGGAGATACGGGAGGAGGCGCTTTCCGGCTAGGAGCGGGCGAGGAGCGTCGCCGCCACGGCCTGCCCGCTCACCATCGTGCCGGCGATGCCGTGCCCGAAGACGGTGTTGGCGCCCACCAGGTAGAGGCCCTCGATCTCGGTGGCGAGGGGGAAGCGTCCTTCGCCGAGCTGGTCGGGCGTGAACTCCAGCCCGTAGCTGGTGCCGCCGGTCGACAGGGTGAAGCGCTCCTGCGTCAGAGGGGTCGCCGACTCCTGCCACACGACGTCGCGAATGAGCCCCGGCATCAGCCTCTCCACCTGGTGCAGCATCCGCTCCTCCATCTGCCGCTTGGGCGCCACGTAGGCGGGGGTGTGCCGGTAGCGCCTCCCCGCGGCCGGCCCCTCCTCTATCCCCCATGCCTGGGGGACGGCGGGCGCGACGCTCATCAGTTGGAGGTTGGTGTAGCCTTCGGGGGCGATGTTGCGGCTCTGGGGGTCCTTGCGGGAGGCGATGGAGATGAAGACGGCGGGATCGTCGGGGAGCTGGCCGGCGTAGCAGGCGGCGTACTGCTCCTCGATGTCATATCCGGTCGACAGGATGTAGTTTGTATTGGGTATGCCCAGATCCAGGGGGTCGCGCTTCATCGCCAGGTAGATGACGAAGAGGGGGAGCGCCATGCGCGCGCTCTCCGTCTTCTCCACGACCTCTCGGCTGAGGTGCTCCCGTCCTACCATCTCAAGGAGGGTGCGCTTGGCGTCGGCGTTGGAGATGACGGTCGGGGCGCGTAGCACCTCGCCGCCGGCGAGCTCGACGCCGCGGGCGGCGCCTTTCTCTACCAGCACCCTCCGCACGCGGGAGCGGAGGCGGATCTCGCCGCCGTTCTTCTCGATGGCGCCGATCAGCGCGTCGACGAGGGCCCGCCCGCCGCCGCGCACGAAGTAGCCGCCCGACGAGATGTAGTGCCCGTGGAGGCCGGCGTGGAGCACCGCCGCCGCTTTCGAGGGAGGGGCGGCGTAGGTGCCGGTGAGGCTGGCGAGCACGTAGCGAAGACGGAGGCTGCACTCCAGGGCGGCGAATATCTCCTCCAGGGTGCAGGCGCTCAGCGGCTTGCCCAGCCGTCGCTGGACGTCCGGCGGCTCGGCGGCGGGCTGTCCCAGCGGCGAGCGGGTCGCCCAGTGGACGAACTCGATGTAGCGGTCGATCGCCTGTCTCTCCTGGGGGA
>DAOUEO010000176.1:0-3979 GCA_034430455.1 Dehalococcoidia bacterium
CTAGCTTGCCAGGGCCTTCTCCAGCAGATCCGGCTGCGCCTGCGGGCCGACGAGGGCCAGGGCCACGTTGTCGCGGCGGAAGAGACGCTGCGCTATCCTCTGAACGTCGGCGGCGCTTACGGCCTGGAGCTTCGCTACCACGTCATCGACCTCTTCGATCTCCCCCTCCAGAAGCAGGGCCTCGCCGGTGAGGTGGGCGAGAGCCATCGTCGTCTCCAGGCTAAGGCGGAAGTTGCCCACCGTGTAGTCGCGGGCGCGGGTCATCTCCTCCTCCGGCACCGGCTCCTCCGTCATCCGGAACACCTCCTCCAGTATGACCTTGGTCGCCTCCTGTAGATTCTGGGGCCCGACGCCGGCGCCGATGGCGAGCAGCCCCGTATCGTGGTGGCGGCTGACGGACGACCCCACGGAGTAGGCCAGGCCGCGGCGCTCCCGCACCTCCTTGAAGAGGCGCGAGCTCATCCCCCGGCCGAGGACGCTGTTGAGGATCACGAGGGCGAAGCGGTCGGGGTCCTTGCGCGCGAGGGCCCTCAGCCCGATGGCGAGGTTGGACTGCTCTATCGGCCGCGATTCCACCTGAACCCGCTCCTTGGGAAGTCCGGGCTTGGCGGGTGGGAAGGAGGGGAAAGGCGAGCGCGCCAGGGAGCCCAGCTTCTCCTGCGCCAGCGCCAGCACCCGGTCGCGCTCTGTGTTGCCGGCGATGCTCACCACCATGTTCTCCGGCACGTGCCAGTGAGCGATGTGGTCCAGGAAATCCTGCCGCACCAGCCCCTGCACGCTCTCTTCCGTGCCCGCGACCGGCCGGCCCAGGGGCTGGTCGCCGTAGGCGGCGCGCGACAGCAGCTCGCTCGTCCAGTGCGCGGGCTGGTCGTGGGCGCGACGTATCTCCTGCTGCACCACCGACCGCTCCCTCTCTATCTCCTCCGCGTCGAGGAGGGGACGGGCGACCATGTCGGACAGGACATCGAGAGCGAGGTCGAGCCGGTCGTAGGGGACCTGCGCCCAGTAACCGGTGATCTCCTTGTTGGTGAAGGCGTTGAGGACCCCCCCCGCGCCTTCAATGGCCTGCGAGATGGCGAGGGCGTTCGGCCTGGCGGCGCTCCCCTTGAACAGCATGTGCTCCAGGTAATGGGAGAGGCCGATGTTGCGGTGCTCCTCCATGCGCGAGCCCACGCCGATGAAGACGCAGACGCTGACCGACTGAGCCGTGGATACGGGGGTGGTCACGACCCGCAGACCGTTTGCCAGCTCATCTATCTGCCATGCTATCGCCATGCCGGGCCCTCCTCGCACCCTGAATCACTTGCGAACCTCCGCGTTGTTGACAGCCGCGCGGCCTCAGCTATATACTGTTCCCTACCATCATACCGAAAGGCTGTGAAGGGGAGTAGTACGGCCCTTTCCCTGCCGCAGACAGTCGGGCCGGTGCGGTGAGAGCCCGCCCCCACGGGATTCCTTTGGGGCGGGGCTTTTTCATAGAGCCACGAGCAGGCGAGAATAGAGTGATGGCTCGGTATTTTGATCTTCCTCTCCAGGAGGCATTTGCGGTCTCGGTGCCGGCGGCAGTCGATTCTATCGGCGCGCCCAGCGGCCGGGACCGTGGTGTAATCCTCCTCCTCTTACGGCGCCTCCTGCCCGTCGCGTAATCACAAGCGCGCTTCCGACGGGCGGTTTTCCGAGGATCGTTTCCCAGACACTACGACCAGCGCTCGCTGCGCGTCCGATCAAGAAAGGGGTTTTTCAGCTATGAAGATGACAGGTGCCCAGATCGTCATGGAGTGCCTGGCGAGGGAAGGGGTGGAGATAGTCTTCGGCATACCAGGAGGGTCGACCCTTCCCTTCTACGACTGCTTTCGCCACTATCCTCAGATTCGCCACATCCTGGTGAAGCATGAGCAGGGGGCAGCCCATGCTGCCGAGGCCTACGCCCGCGTAACCGGCAAGGTAGGGGTCTGCTGCGCCACCTCAGGCCCTGGGTCCACCAACCTGGTGACCGGGATCGCCAACGCCTGGATGGACTCCGTGCCCATGGTGGCCATCACCGGTGAGGTGGTAACCTGGCTCATCGGCCGCGACGGCTTCCAGGAGGCCGATATCACAGGTATCACCCTGCCCATCACCAAGCACAACTGGCTGGTGCTCCAGGCGGATGACCTTGCGAGTACAGTGCGAGAGGCGTTCCACATCGCCCGCAGCGGTCGGCCGGGCCCCGTCCTGATCGATGTGCCGAGAGACGTGTTCATCCAGGAGGTGGAGTTCGAGTACCCGGAGGAGCCGGATCTGCCCGGCTTCCGGCCGACCCTCGAGGGCCATCCCGGCCAGATCAAGAAGGCGGCCCATCTCATCAGGGAGTCGGAGAGGCCGCTCATCCTGGCCGGCCATGGGGTCATACTATCCCGGGCCTTCGACGAGCTGAAGGAGCTGGCCGAGAAGGCGCACATCCCCGTGATCACCACCCTCATGGGCATCAGCGGGTTCCCCGGCTCCCATCCCCTGTGCATGGGGATGCCGGGGATGCACGGGATGTACTGGAACAACATGGCTCTCGACGAGGCCGACCTGCTTATCGCCATCGGGATGCGCTTCGATGACCGGATAACGGGTGTGCTGAAGGACTTCGCTCCCCAGGCCCGCGTCATCCACATCGATATCGACCCGGCGGAGATCGGCAAGAACGTGAAGCCGACGGTGCCCATAGTGGGGGACGTGAAACATGTCCTGGCGGCTCTGAACCCCCAGATCAAGCCCCAGCGCCACGACGACTGGCTGGCCTGGATCCAGAAGGTGCGTGAGGAGCACCCCTCCATCACCATCCCCGACACGGACAGGCTTCTGCCCCAGTACGTGATCAAGAAGATCTACGAGCTCAGCAAGAGGCAGGGCTACGTAGTCACCGGGGTAGGCCAGCATCAGATGTGGGCAGCTCAGCATTTCTGGAACGATCGCCCCAACTCCTTTGTCACCGCCGGCGGCCTGGGGCCGATGGGCTTTGAGGTGCCGGCGGCCATGGGCGTGCAGTTCGCCTACCCTAAGGACCTGGTGTGGGCGATCTGTGGTGACGGCGGCTTTCAGATGACCAATCAGGAGCTGGCCGTCATCGTGGAGCACAAGCTGCCCATCAAGTTCGCGATCATCAACAACCGCTTCCTGGGGATGGTGCGACAGTGGCAGGAGATGTTCTATGACAACAGGGTGTTCGCTACTCCCGAGTTCGGGCCGGACTACGTGAAGCTGGCCGAGGCGTATGGGCTGGCAGCCCTGCGGGTGACGGACAAGAAGCAGGTGGAGAGCACCATAAAGAAGGCCCTGGGGCACCCGGGCCCGGTGCTCATCGACTTCCAGGTGGAGCCGGAGGAGAGCGTCTTCCCCATGGTGCCGCCCGGAGCCACCCTGTCCCAGACCCTGGACGTGCCCCGCATTGAGGAGAAGGCCACAGGGAAGTCGAAGGAGGTGACGGTAAGGTCATGAGGGGAACAAGACATACAATCGTTGCCCTGGTAGAGAACAAGCCTGGAGTCCTGAACCGCATCGCCAACAAGTGGCGGCAGCGGGGGTTCAACATCGAGAGCCTGTCTGTCGGCCACAGCGAGGTCCCCGGCCTATCGCGGATGACCTTCGTCCTGGGCGGGCCCGCCGCCGACGTGGAGCAGGTCACCAAGCAGCTATACAAGATCATCGACGTGGTGAGGATCAGCGACCTCGCGGAGGACGAGATCGTCACCCGTGAGCTGGCGCTGATGAAAGTGAACGCCACTGACCAGAACCGCAGCGCCATCATCGCCATCGTGGAGATCTTCCGCGGCGAGATCGTCGACGTTTCGCCGGATTGCGTCGTCGTGGAGGTCACCGGTGTCGAGGAGAAGGTGAATGCCGCGTTCGAGATGCTCAAGCCCTACGGCGTCCGCGAGCTGGCCCGCACCGGTCGGGTCGCGGTAACGAGGGGGAGTTCCCGCCTGACCCTTGAGGCCGGTGAGGTGGG
>DAOUEO010000177.1:0-3904 GCA_034430455.1 Dehalococcoidia bacterium
GCATCAAGGTCGGCCTGTCAGGCACCGCCTCCTTCGACGCTATCACAGGCAGGATGTTCCCCATCGTCATCGACTCCGTGGGCACGAACCCCACCACGACTCAGGGAGTCGTCACCTACCAGGTGCAGGCGCGCATCGCCACCGGGCAGGGCGCCCGAGGAGCTGTTTTCGAGGTGCCCGAGAGCCCCCCTCAGGCGCGTTCTCGGCCTGAGGCGCAAGCGACTCCGGACGCGGCCGGCGCTGCCGCCGCTGCGGAGACAGCCGCGACGCCCGTTCCCGGCATGAACGCCACGATCACGATCGTCATCGACCAGCGCCAGGACGTGCTCACGGTCCTGAGCGCCGCCGTTCAGCGCGACGGGCGCGACAGCGTCGTCGACATCCAGAACGAGGACGGCTCGACGACGCGCCAGGTGGTCGAGACGGGCCTCACTGATGGCACCAACACGGAGATCACCAGCGGCCTGGAGGAAGGCCAGATCGTAATCATCCCCACCCTCGAGGCGACGACGTCGACGGGGTCCGAGTCGACCCAGCAGAGGACGGGGCCCATAATCCAGCAGTTTGGCGGCCCCGGCGGCGCTCCTCCGGGAGGTGATTAACGATGATCCGCCTCCAGGGCATAACAAAGGTCTATCGCGCCGGCGACGTGCCGGTGCCCGCCCTGCGCGGCATCGACCTGGAGATCCAGCGCGGCGAGTTCCTGGCCATCATCGGGGCGTCCGGCTCCGGCAAGTCGACCCTCATGCACATCCTGGGCTGCCTCGACCGTCCCTCCCGCGGCAGCTACCTGCTCGAAGGGCACGACGTCTCCCGGATGACCGAGGCCCAGCTAGCCAAGATCCGCAGCCGACGCATCGGCTTCGTGTTCCAGTCCTTCAACCTGCTGTCGCGCTGGCCGGCGGTCTCCCAGGTGGAGTTGCCGCTCGTCTACCGTGGCTCGAATAACCGCCGGCGGTTAGCTCTGCGCGCGTTGGGCGAGGTGGGACTCCGCCATCGCGCCCGCCACCGGCCGACGCAGCTCTCCGGCGGCGAGCAGCAGCGCGTAGCCATCGCCCGCGCCCTGGTCACCAACCCGGCGCTGATCCTGGCGGACGAGCCGAGCGGCGCCCTCGACACCAAGACCACCGCTGACCTGATGGAGATGTTCGTCCGCCTGAACAGCCAGCGCGGCATGACGATAGCGTTGGTCACCCACGAGCTGGAGGTCGCCGCCTACACCCATCGCGTCGTTCAGCTCCGCGACGGGCGCATCGTCGCCGACGGGCCGCCCCAGAAGATCGGCTTGCCGTCTGCTCCGGCGGTGCCTGTCGAAGGGGGGCTGGGGATATGATCATCTTCAGCATGCTCCAGTCGGCGCTCATGGCGCTCAGCACCAACAAGCTGCGTACCGCTCTCACCATGCTCGGCATCGTCATCGGCGTGGGCGCCGTCATCGCCCTCATGGCCGCCGGCCAGGGCGCCAAGCAGGGCGTGACCAAGGAGGTGAGCGGCCTCGGCAGCAACCTCATCTTCATCACGACGCAGCAGAGCGAGAGCGAGCAGGGAAGGAGCTTCAGTGCGTTGAGAGGGCTGTCGCTCACAACCGACGACGCCGATGCGCTGAAGGACAGCGCATTTCTGCCCTATGTTGAGGGAGTGGTAGCGCAGTACACCCTGGAGCTGGAGTCGCAGTTCACCGGCAACGGGCGCACCGCCGCGGCGACCGGGATGACTGCCACTGAGCCGAGCTTCTCGTACGTGCGGAGCTACGAGGTGGCGGCGGGAAGATTTATTACCGAAGATGACATGACCCACAAGACCGCGAACGTCGTTCTCGGCGCGAAGATAGCGGAAGACCTCTTCGACACGCCGGAGAACGCTGTCGGCAACAATGTGCGTCTCAGCCTCGGGCCGCTTTCCTATAGCCTGACCGTCGTCGGCGTCATGGAGAAGCGGGGAGCGGCGGGCAGCGGCGCTGATGATACGACGGTCATCATACCCCTCACCTCCTTCCAGAAGAACGTGCCCTTTGGCCGCAGCCCCACCGGCGAGTCCCTCGTCCAGGAGATCGTGGTCAAGGTGTCGTCTGGCGACAAGATCGACCAGACGAAGGAAAGCATCAGGCAGGTCCTGCTCCAGCAACACGACCTCACCGAGGACTTCGCCGTCCAGACCCAGGAGGACCTCACGGCCACCGCGAGGTCCGTCAGCCGCACCCTGACCATCCTCCTGGGCGCCATCGCCGGCATCTCGCTGGTGGTGGGGGGCATCGGGACGATGAACATCATGCTTGTCTCCGTGATGGAGCGGACGCGCGAGATCGGCATCCGGAAGGCGGTCGGCGCCAACAGCCGCGATATCCTCATGCAGTTTGTCATAGAGGCCGTCGTCGTGACCGTCGCCGGCGGAGCGGTCGGCGTGCTGGCGGGAGTCGCCGCCGCCCGGATCGCCAACGGCCAGGATTTCGGCACGGGGACGGCTGTCACGACGCTGGTGACGCCGCTGAGCATCTTCATCGCCTTGGGCGTCTCCCTGGCCATCGGCCTCTTCTTCGGCATCTACCCGGCGTTCCGCGCCTCCCGCCTCGACCCCATAGAGGCGCTGCGGACGGAGTAGTCTTGATAATCCGCCAGGTCGTGGCGCCTGCTAGGATGTAGATATGGTGGTTGAGGAAGACACACCGACTGTCGTTCTTGTCGCCGACGACGAGACCCACATCGTCGAGCTCGTATCGCTGTACCTGCGACGCGCCGGCTATCGCGTGGAGACCGCCCTTGACGGCGAAGAGACGCTGCGCAAGCTGCGCGACTTGCGGCCGGCGCTCCTCGTCCTCGACATCATGATGCCGGGGCCCGACGGCCTGGAGATCTGCCGCAAGTTACGAGGGCGCATTCCCGTTCTCCTGCTGACGGCGCGCTCCTCGGACATCGACAAGATCGCCGGCCTGCGGCTGGGCGCGGATGACTACGTCACCAAACCGTTCAACCCCGACGAACTGGTCGCGCGGGTCGACGCCGTCCTCCGGCGGGCGCGGGTAGGGCCCGAGATGCGCTCAGAGCGGGTACGGCTGGGCGATCTCGAAGTCGACATGGACAGCCGCGAGACCAGGGTCTGCGGCCGCACCGTGCCGCTCACGCCGAAGGAGTTCGAGCTGCTGGCCACCTTCGTCCGTCTCCCCAACGTCGTGCTCGACAGGGACCGCCTGCTCGACCTGGCATGGGGCACGTCGTTCTACGCCCTCCGGACAGTAGACGTGCACGTTGCGCGGCTTCGCGACAAGCTGAAGGGAAGCGGCGTGCGCATCGAGACCGTCTGGGGGACCGGATACCGTCTGGCGGCGGAGGTCTAGCATGTCGTGGCGGCCCTCGCTCAGCTTTCGCACCTTGCAGGGCAGGCTCATCACAGCCAGCGCCCTGCTGGTGATAGGGGCCTTGGTCCTCGCCAGCGCTATCTTCGTCGGACTCACCCATGACAAGGAGAAGCAGCGTGCCCTCGACCATACCGTTGCCGCCGCGCCCGGAATCCACGGCGAGTTCCTCGGGCGCCTTCTTGACGGCGATTCGCTGTCGGAGCTACAGGACTACGTGCGGGAAGCGGCCCGTCAGAACGACGTGCGCATCCTCATGTTCGACTACTCCGGCCTCGTCGTCGAGGACACCGCCGGCCCACTGGCGGGCACCCAGCTGGAGATCCCCGCCGACAGCGGCGCGCCGGAGGAGCAACCTCCTCGGGGACTGCGTGAGTCCTGGCGTGCCGGCCTGAGTCAGACGTGGCGCGTAGAGGATGAGGACGGAAGCAGCCTTACGCTGGTCGCATCCTTCCCCTCGCTGGTTGTTGGCGGACGGCGTATATCCATATCGGACAGCCCGGACCAGCCGCCCCCAGGCGAATTTGCCCCGCCGGGTGGGACGCTCATCTCACC
>DAOUEO010000178.1:0-4029 GCA_034430455.1 Dehalococcoidia bacterium
TTCGGCGACCGGGCTCTCTGCGCAGATCTGGGGCCCTCTCATGCTATCCCTCCTCCCGCACACGCCCCCGAGCGGCGCGCGGCCGGCTCGCCACCCCCGCTTCCACTGCCAGGGCAAGGCTCATCAGGTAGTCGTCGTGGCCCTCTTTGGGGTCGACGAAGAAGTTCATGGTCCGGCTCGCCCGGTAGGCCACCCGCGCCCGCTCTATCTGCCGCCAGAAGTCGCGGTACTCGTCGGAGCCGCCGGCGGCGTACATCTTCAGGCGACCACCGTTGACGGCGGCGAGAAGGTTGTAGCCCAGACGCGATTTGCTCTCGCTGGTGAAGCGATACGGCTCCACTATCTGACCCCCCAACGCGGAGGTCAGGAAGCGGGCGGTGGTCTCGCCCAGGCCGGTGGCGTCGACGGCGACGCGCCGCACCTGCCAGACCTCGCGCAGGAGGTCGACTAGGCGCTCGTAGAGGAGGTCGTGACGCTCGTTGATCCAGACGTAGTGCTCGACGATCTCCAGTCGCGGCTCCTGGACGAGGGCCTGTCGAGGGGGATGGAGCACGCGGGCGACGGTGAGGACGGTGGAGTCGCGACGGGGACGCGGGGGGGCGCCCAGCTCCAGGGCCTCGCCCGCAAGGTCGAGGCCGGCGACGTATGCGTCGCCCGACCACGGCCGGCTCTGGCGGACGTGGTCGCCCTGGAGCTGGGCGCCCTGCTGGCGGCTGAACAGGCGACCACCGCCGCTTATCGGGCGCAGGCAGTATTGGGTGAGGAAGAGCGGGTGGCTCTCGCCCAGACGCTGCCGCTCCCCCTCAACGTAGCGGCCGTAGGCGGGATTGTGCCCGGCCACGGCCTCCCAGTCGTATTCAAAGTGACGCCTCACGCCGTCGCGGCGCTCCGACTCCAGGCCGGCCTGCTTCGTCCGCTCCAGGAGGGTCCTATCGTCCCAAGCGGTCCCGTAGAGCACGGTGGTCGCGCCGGTCGCGGCGGCCATGGGACGGAACTCTTTGTCGAACTTGTCGGCGTCGACGTCCTGGGCCTCGTCTACTTCCAGCAGGATGTGCGCCGTGTGCCCGACGACGTTGCTCTCCGGCTCGGCGGAGAGGAAGAGCTGGCGGGCCCGCCCCACACGGACGTCCCGTCCCTGCTCCCGCGCGCAGACGGCCCCCACACCCGCCTCCAACAGACGCGCCCAGAGACGGCGCATGCTGATGCGACACTGGGGCTCGAAGGTCGGGGCGCACTTGACGGCATCGGCGCTGCGGAGCATGTTCGCCGCGAGGAGGAAGGCCTCTATCTGGGCGGAGAGCTCGTTCTTCCCGGCCTGACGGGCCATCTCCACGGAGATCGTCAGCCCCCGCCGGTTGAAGACGCTGTCGAGGATCGCCCGCCCGGCCTCGACCTGATAGGGGCGCAGGCGGTAGCGGCGCCAGGGGCTGCTGTCGATAGCGGGGAACGCCATTCTCACTCCCACAGACGCAGGACCACCTGCGTGATCACGACGCCGACGATCAAGAAGATGAGGCTGTTGACGCGGCCCTTCAGCTCGTTCAACTGCTGCTCCAGGTTGCGCAGCCGCTCCTCGACCACGGCCTGAAAGGCGGCGGCGGCGCTGCGCGCCCGCCCCGTCCGCGTGGCCCGGCGACGGGGGGCCGCGGGCTCAGAAGCCGTCGTCTGCGGGGATGTCATCGATAGCCTCCGGGTAGAGTTTGCCGCCGACCTCTTCCAGGACGCCCCTGATGGCGGCGGAGAGATCGGCCTTCTCATCCTTGGAGAGGCGGTAGCGGACGGAGAGCGCCTTGACCAGCAGGTTGACCCCTTTCGCCATGAGCTTCAGGTCCTTCGGGCGCTGCTCCAGGGCCGACCGCAGCCGCAGCCTCACCAACGCTATCTCCTCGTCGATGCCCTGCAGCTCCCGCGCCCGGGGCAGGGCCGCGCGCTCCGCCTTCGTCAGCGCCTCTTCATAGAAGCCGTCAACGATCTGCGAGCCGTTGCGTCTCCGCCGGCCTGCGCGGCCTCTAGCTCCGGTCACGCGACGGCATCCCTTCGAGCAGCTCGAGGAGTCCGTTGAGGGCGTCGGGAGGCAGTTTGGCCGCCGCCTCGGCTACCCCCAGCAGGAGGAGGAGGGAGACCAGCGACCACTGCCGTCTTTGCACGGCCACGGCCAGGTGCGACATAGTCATTCCTTTCTAATGTGGTTAGGCTATCCCCGACTGCCCGGTGGCCGGTCGGGTGTCGATGCAATGCCCGGTGCGCGTGGGGGGCGTCGGCGCTGTCGCCGTAACATGAGCGTCCTTCTTCCCACCCGCCCGCCCTAGGGGCGTTTTGGGGAATCTGGGGGACACCCCCAGACCCCCGCCAGAGGGGGCAAGCCCCCTCCGGACTCCCCCGGGGCTGCGCAAAGCTTTCCGGTTGATGACCTTCAGGCTGGAGTGCTTTTCCACAAGACCCTCTCTAACGGCGTCTTTGCTGACGGAGGATGAGGAGCGAGATGAACGCCGTGCCCAAGAGCAGCAGCGTCCGCGCCGAGATCCAGACCGGCGGCGACAGGAAGAGGTCGATGGAGCCTTGCCAGCGATGGGTCCAGTAAAGGGCGAGAAAGAAAAGGCTCTCCACCACGACCGCCGCGTTGATGACGGTGAGGGCGGCCGCGCCCACGCGCCTCGGGCGGGCCGTGCCGCGGTCCAGCCAGTAGTCCAGGAAGTGAAGGGCGTTGAAGCTGCCGCAGGCGGCGGTGGCGATGTCCTGCGCCAGGACGATTGCGTCTAGCATGGGGCCCTCTCGACACCCTCGCCGCTATTCGATTTCCGGGGATGGCAAAGGAGCTATGACATATGCTGAGGGTGAGACAGGGGTAAAGAATAGAATATATGTTCTATCCCCGTCAATCAGGGAATGACACTATTCTTGGCGTGAGGAGTTGTCTGGGAAGATCGCCTAGCAGGCTGCTGAAGAAGTCCCTCGACACCCCGGCCACGTCGCACGTCCTTCCGCGGAAGGACGGCTCGCGGCCTGGCTTTCTGAATCTGGGGGGACACCCCCCAGACCCCCTGTCAGGGGGCTCTGCCCCCTGTACCCCCGCTCCTGCGAATTCTTCGGCACCCTCTGCTAGGGGCGTGCCCGCTGCCCTAGGAGATGGTTGCGGGCGGCGATGGTGTCGGGGTGGAGGGACCAGCCCTCCCGCAGCGCCCGCTCGATAGAAAGCTCTAGCCCCTTGAGGAGCGCCGCGTCGAGGTCGCGGTCGGCCAGATCGCGCACCTCGCTCCACTCGGGGAACCACTTCAGACCGCCGGGCTCGGTCTTGTCGGCGATGTAGACGACCTTCTCCATCATTGACATGCCGGCGCGGGCCGTCGTGTGGTAGCGGACGGCGTCCAGTATCTCGGGGTCATCGACGCCGAAGCGCTCCGGCAGCAGCCGCGCCGCGACGGCCCCGTGCAGAAGCACCGGCTCCGCCCGCTCCACGTCGCTGGGGTTCAGGCCGAGCTCCTCAGCCAGACGCAGCAGCTCCTGCGGCGGCTCCGCCCGGACGATGTCGTGCCCCAGCGCCGCCAGCCGCACGCGCCCCTCGTCGACGCCGTGGATGGCGGCGAGCCGCAGCGCCTCGTCGACCATGCGCTCGACGTGACGGCGCAGGCCGTCGGGAAGCCCATTGTTGTAGTCGCGCAGGGCCTCTTCCGGCGTGGCCATCCCCCGATCAGCCCTCCGCGCGCAGGACGCGGCCGCCCAGGACGTGCAGGTGGAGGTGGAAGATCGCCTGGCCGCCCTCGCGGCCGCAGTTGACGACGGCGCGGTAGCCGCGCTCGGCGATCCCCTCCGCGGCGGCGACCTCGCGCGCCACCGCGACCATCCGGTACAGCAGGGCGGCGTGCTCCTCCGTCAGCTCCGCCAGCGTGGGTATGTGCTCCTTGGGGATGACCATGAAGTGGACGGGCGCGCGCGGGTTGATGTCGCGGATGGCGAAGAGCTGGTCGTCGTCGTGCAGCTTGTCGACCGGGATCTCCCCCGAGGCCATCCGGCAGAAGAGGCAGTCAGCCA
>DAOUEO010000179.1:0-2237 GCA_034430455.1 Dehalococcoidia bacterium
CGGCGCACGCCGACTTCCTGCGACTGGCGGCGGGCAGGCCCTGGCGGGATGAGGGGTCGCGATAAGAGGAGGGAGCAGCATGGCCAGCGATATACCGCCTCCACGACCACCGACGGGGCCGCCACCTCCTCCGCCGTCCTCACCACCCCCACCACCACCGTCATCGCGACGGTCTCTGCCACCCATCGGACAGGAGCCGTCGAGGGCACGGTTTGTCGCCTGGATGATCGGCGTCGCCGCGGTCACGGCCATCGTGGTCATAGGGATCGTCATGCTGTCCGGGCGGGGCGGGGACGGAGGAGGAGGCGGCGGCGACGGCGGCGGGAAGGAGACGCCGACAGCGGAGGCCACCGCCGATGAGTCGTCCGGCGCGGAGGCGGCGCTGGAGAGCTACATCCGCGGGGAGATGAGCCTGGAGTACGCCGGCGACTGCAGCGCCACGATTCTGCCGAAGGGCGAGGGCAGGGTCTGCTCGGCGTTCAAGGGGGAGCGGCAGGGTCGCCGCGCCTACGTCGTCGGGCCGAGCTCGTACGAGTTCAATCTCTGGCTGTTCCTCCGCAACGATGGGGGGCAGTGGCAGGTGTACGCGACGCAGCCGGTGAAGGCGGACACGGCCGAGCTGCCGGGGGCGCCCTGGCCGCTGGAGAGAGGGGCGAAGGTGGTCATCGCGGGGACGGGGAGCTGTCTGAACGTGCGGGTGGCGGCGGGCACGAACGAGGCGGCGGTGGACTGCCTGGCGGACGGGACGGAGGTCACTCTGGCGGAGGGCCCGGTGGAGGCGGACGGCTTCCAGTGGTGGCGTCTGGAGGACCGCAGCGGCTGGGTGGCGGGGGACTATCTGCGCTATCCAGAGGCGGGGGCGGCAGGGACGCCGACGCCGGCGCCAGTTACTCCGACGCCGGAGGAGTAGCAGGCCGCTGAGAAAGCACCTCGACGCGCCGGCCACGTCGCGCGCCGCCTCCGGCGATGGCTCGCGGTTTCTTCTTCTGAATCTAGGGGGCCGCAGGCTGAAGGCTGCGGCACTAGGGTGCGCCTAGGCTGCGAGACCTCGGCCGTGCGCATTGGGGGGAGTCGGCACGGTAGGCGTAACATGATCGTGGTTGCTCCCACCCGCCCGCCCTAGGGAAGTCACAGAAGATCAAGGGGACACCCCTTGAACCCCGGCAAAGGGGCTCCGCCCCTCTGCACTCCCCCGGTCGAAAGCGACTAGCCTGGTTCTGTGAATCTGAGGAAACCCCCAGGCCCCCTGTACCCCCGGTCCTGCGGGCTCTTCATCAGCCTGTCCGAGGGGGCGCGGGCTAGCGGGAGGCGCGGCGGTGGCGCTCGACGAAGCGGCGCATGCGCTTCAGCGCCTCTTCGATGAGCTCGTAGGACTGGGCGTAGCAGGCACGCACGTGCCCGATGCCGCAGGCACCGAAGACGGAGCCGGGGATGACGGCTACTCTCTCTTCCATCAGCAGCATCTCGGCGAAGGCCTCGTCGCTGAGGCCGGTGGCGCTGATGGAGGGGAAGGCGTAGAAGGCGCCCCGCGGCTCGAAGCACTTGAGGCCGATGGCGTTGAAGCCGTCGACGATGAGGCGACGGCGCCGGTCGTACTCGTTGACCATCCCCCGGACATCCTCTTCAGCATTCAGCAAAGCCTCTAGCCCCGCGTACTGTGATGTGGTGGGGGCGGACATCATGACGTACTGGTGGGCCTTCATCATCGCTTCGATGAGGTCGGCGCGGGCGGCGACGTAGCCGAGGCGCCAGCCGGTCATGGCGTAGGCCTTGGAGAAGCCGCCGAGGAGGATGGTGCGCTCCCACATGCCGGGCAGGGAGGAGAAGCAGGTGTGCTGGTGGCCGTAGACGAGGCGGTCGTAGATCTCGTCGGAGATGACGAAGAGGTTGTGCTTGCGGGCGACCTCGGCGACGGCGAGGAGGTCGTCGCGCTCCATGACGGCGCCGGTGGGGTTGGCGGGATAGCCGATGAGGAGGGCCTTGGCACGGGGGGTTATCCGCTCCTCCAGGTCCTGCGCGCGCAGCTTGAAGTCGTGGGCGTCGCTGGTGGGCACGGGGACGACGACGCCGTCGGCGAGGACGATGGCGGCGGGGTAGGCGACGAAGTGCGGGTCGGGGCAGAGGACCTCGTCGCCGAAGTCGATGAGGGACCCCATGGCGATGTTCAACCCCTCGCTGACGCCGGTGGTGACGATGATCTCGTTCGCCGGCTCGTAGAAGACGCCGTAGTGGTGCTC
>DAOUEO010000180.1:0-6209 GCA_034430455.1 Dehalococcoidia bacterium
AGAACCCGCACTCGCCGCTCACGATCTGGTCGATGTTCTCCTCCGTCTGCGCGTAGAGGTTGTCGGCCTGCTCCTGGGTGAGCTTGCCGTCGCTAACCAGGCCGTCTAGCTGAGCCTTGACCTGGCCGAGAAGGCCGGAGGTCAGCTTCTCCACGCTGATCCCGTTGGCGTCGGCCACGTCGGCCAGGGACTTGCCGTCCTTCAGCTCGGCCATCAGGTCGTCCGCGCTCATACCGAGCACTTCAGCCGCCGCGTCCATCAACTGGACGCCTGCCATCGGCCCGTGCCCTCCGAACCCAGGCCCACGCCCGAACTGGGGCGCGAAGTCGAACCCGCGCTCCTTCATGCGATCCGCCTGCTCCTGCGTGAGACGCCCCCCGGTCACCGCCTCGTCCAGGGTCTCGTCATAGGCTTCGTCGACGGCGGTAGTCAGTTTCTCCTCGCTGATGCCCAGCTTGGCGGCGACCTTCGACAGGAATGTGTTTACGGTCCCGTCGTCCTCCTGCGCGAGGCCGACGCCGACACCCACCACCGCCAGCCCGAGAACCGCCGCCGTAATCAAGGGGATGATTAGTCTCTTCAAAGTTCCACCTCCACTAGCTGTCTCGATTCCTTACGTCTGAACTTACGTCTGAAAATGATGGCGCCCACTCAACCCACAACCTCACCTCCATGCAGTTGTTCTCCTCCTCTCGCCTCAGGATACGAGGTTGCACCCATGGAAGTCGTTTCGAAAGTGCTACGGAAATGTAACAGGCGGCCCCCGTCGAGGCCCGACCCGACGGCGAATCCTCGACGCCTGCCCGGGGGCCAACAAGAAGGCCCAGGGTTCTGGCAGCTCTGGGCCTTCGTCATTCGTTCGGGCTGTCGCAGGTACTGCTGTGGCCCCGTCTAATCTTCGCCTTCCCACACAGTGGTAGCCAGCAAGGAGCCGCCATCGATGACGATCTCGGCGCCGGTGGTGTAGCCGGAGGCGTCAGAGGCCAGATAGATCGCCGCGCCGGCTATCTCATCGGGTTCGCCTATGCGTCCCATGGGCGTCATCCTGGCCATCGTCTCTTTTTGGCTCTTGGCCTCCTCCGGCGGGAGATGGAACCAGTGCGAGTCCAGCATCTTCGTGCTGATGGGCCCGGGAGCGATCGTGTTGACCTGGATATTGAACGGGGCCATCTCCATGGCGAAGGCACTCGTTATCATGCGAACACCGGCCTTGGAGATGCTGTAGACACTCACTCCGGGCTCCGGCTTGAAGCCGTCGATGGAGGATACGTTGATTATCTTGCCGCCGCCCTGCTCCTTCATGATCCTGGCAACGGCCTGGCTGGTGAAGTAGAGGCCCTTCAGGTTCAGGTTCATGATGGTCTCCCAGAGGCGCTCGTCGGATTCCAGGACGCTGCCCATGGCGGGGCTGGCACCGGCATTGTTGACCAGCACGTCGACCCTGCCGAACCTGTCCACCACGGCGCCGACCATCTTGCCTATCTCTTCCATCTTGCCCAGATGGGACTGGACAGGAAACGCGACGCCCCCGAAGGCCGCGATCTCCGCGGCGGTGGCCTCGAGGTCGTTTATCTTGCGGCTGGTGATCGCGACCTCGGCGCCGGCTTTGGCGAAGCCCTGGGCGATCGCCTTCCCTATTCCCCGGCCACCACCTGTGACTATCGCCACCTTGCCTTGAAGTGAGAATCGTGAAAGATCAAACATCTGTCTCAGCCCCCTCTAGCTCGATGAAACCACTCTATGCCGATTGCAGGAACCCAATCTCCAATTGTTGGGCAGGAGCGAGAGTGTGTCAATGCGATCCCGGGAAGCCCCGGCAACCCTACGCTCGTTGACACAGCTTCCCTCATGCCACGATACTAAGATGGAGCGCAATCTCATGCTCATCGACCTGCACGCCCACACAAAGCCCCTCTCCTGGGACTCCGACATCACCCCGGACGAACTGGTGGAATCGACAAAGGCCGCCGGCCTCGACGGCATCTGCCTCACGGAGCACGACTACTTCTGGGATCCCGCGGAGGCGCGGGCGCTGGCGGAACGGCACAGCTTCCTCGTCCTGCCCGCCGTCGAGTTGAACACCGAGGACGGCCACATCCTCGTCTACGGGCTCGACAAGTACGAGTATGGGATGCACATCATCGGGCGGCTCGCGGCGATGGTGGAGGCCGCGGACGGCGCCATGATTGCGGCCCACCCCTATCGACGCTACATGCCCTGGCATCACCTCGACGAGAAGGATCTCCCACCAGCGATGGAGCGCGCCGCCCGCAACCCCGCCTACCGCCGCTGCGTCGCCCTGGAGACGCGACACGGCCGCGCCAACCGGCAGCAGAACGCCTTCTCAGAGATGCTCTCCGACCTGCTGGGCCTGCCCGGCACGGGCGGCAGCGACTCCCACCAGCGCGACCACGTCGGCCGCTGCGCCACCCTCTTTGAGCGCGAGATCCGCGACCTCCGCGACCTCATCGGCGAGCTGAAGGCGGGCCGCTTTCAGGCCGTCGACCGGCGCGACGGCGCTGGCCAGTGACACGCCCCGCCGCCGCCCGTTGTGCCTAGCGCCACCCCAGCCTGAAGGCCAGTCATCGGGAAATCCTGCGAGTGGGGAGAGCGCAGACAGGGCCCCTCTCTGCCGGGGGTTTCAGGGGGTGTCCCCCTGAATCTCTGTGACTTTCCTGGGGCGGGCGGGTGGGAAGAAAGACGCCCATGTTGCCGCGCTGACGCCGGCGCCGCCCATCCCGCACAACGCCCCCCAAACGACGACCCGCAATGAAACGCGGACTGCGAAGCGCGCGACTTCCCCCCCCGTTTGACACCGATCCGGCCTTGCGCTATTGTCTAGGCACTGCGACCATCTTCCAGCCTGCGAGTTTCCAGTAAGGAGGTGAAGAGACCGTGAGCGAAGAATCGCTGATTACGGACGAGATGCGGGCCGCCATTGGCACAGAGGGGGAACCCCTGATTATCGAGATCGACAAGACGGCCATCCGCTGGTTTGCCCGCGCCGTCGGCCACACCGACCTCGTCTACTACGACGAAGAATACGCCAAGAGCAAGGGCCATCGCAGCCTCATCTGCCCGCCCGGCTTCCTGGGCCACGCCATCCATACCCCCCAGAACCCGACGAACATCATCGGCAACTCGGTCAGGCGCAGCCCTGCCCTCCCCGGCCTCAACCTCACCCGCCTCCTCAACGGCGGCACCGAATTCGAGTACTACGGCGAGGACATCTGCGCCGGCGACGTCCTGAAGAGCGTCACCAAGATAGCCGACCTCCGCGAGAGGACCGGCGCCCTGGGCAAGATGCTCTTCCTCATCACCGAGACCCACTTCTACAACCCGCAAGGGAAGCTGGTCGCGACCGAGCGCGACACCGGCATCATCTACTAGGGAGGCGAGAGATGGCTGACCAGGTCTACTTCGAAGATCTCAACGTCGGCGACGAGATAACCAAGCTGGTGAAGAACTGCACGACGCAGCAGCTCGTGATGTGGGCCGCCGGCTCCGGCGACATGTACCCGATCCACTACGATAAGGACTTCGCCGCCGGCAACGGCCTGCCCGGCGTCATCGTCCACGGCGCCCTCAAGAACGCCTTCCTCGGCCAGATGCTGCACGACTGGGTCGGCGAGAAGGGCGACATCAAGAAGTACGGCTGTCAGTACCGGGGGATGGACACCCCGGGCCAGGACATCACCTGCCGCGGCGTCATCACCAACAAGCTCCAGGAGGGCGGCCAGAACCTGGTGGAGCTCGATATCTGGACGGAGAAACCAGACGGCGACAAGACCACGCCCGGCAAGGCGACGGTCATCCTGCCCTCGCGCTAAAGCCAGCCGCAGGCGCCGGAACCGCCCACATCCTTAACCAGAGGAGAGTCCTCACTTGCCCAGAGCCCTGGAAGGCAAGGCAGCGGTAGTCACCGGTGCCGGTCGGGGGATTGGTCGCGTCGTCGCCCTCCTCCTGGCCGAGCTCGGCGCCCGCGTCGTCGTCAACGACCCCGGCGTCGACCCCACCGGGACCGGCCAGGACAGCGCACCGGCGGCGCAGGTGGTGGAAGAGATCCGCGGCAAGGGCGGCGAGGCGCTCGCCAGCTTCGACTCCGTCGCCACCATGGAGGGCGGCGAGCGGATCATCAACACGGCGACCGACGCCTGGGGCCGCCTCGACGTCCTCGTCAACAACGCCGGCATCCTCCGCGACCGCCTCATCACCAACATGAGCGAGGAGGACTGGGACGCCGTTATCGCCGTCCACCTCAAGGGCACCTTCGCCTGCACCAAAGCCGCCGCCGGCCAGATGCGGCGGCAGCGCTCCGGACGGATCATCAACACCAGCTCCTCCTCCGGACTCGTCGGCAACGCCGGCCAGGCGAACTACGGCTCCGCCAAGGCCGCCATCGCCGGCTTCACGCGCGTCGTGGCGCGAGAGCTGGCGGGCTACGGCATCACCTGCAACGCCATCGCCCCCATGGCCGCCACCCGGCTCACCGTCGGCATGATCGACCTCGTGGCCAAGATGGGCCTCACCATGCCCGAGCCGGAGGGGATAGCGCCTCTGATCGCCCACCTCGCCAGCGACGACGCCGCCGACATCAACGGCCAGATATTCTACGTCTTCGGCGGCACCGTCTGCCTCGCCCAGCCGGCTCTCCCCATGCGCACCATCTTCAAGCCCGCGCGCTGGGAGCTGGACGAGCTGGCGCGGATGGTGCCCTGGAACCTCATGGGAGGGATCGCCAATCCCGCGCCGCCCGAGGAGCGCCTGCGACCAGACGCCGCGGCCGCCGCCGCTGAGGCCGGCACATCGGAATAAAGAGAGACAGAGGAGAACGTTGGGCGAGAGACTGAAGGACAGAGCGGCCGTCGTCACCGGGGCGGGAAGAGGCATCGGCAGAGCGGTGGCCCTCGCCCTGGCGGCGGAAGGCGCCGGCGTCGTCGTCAACGACCCCGGCGTCGCCGTCGACGGCAGCGGCCCCAGCCGGGGCCCGGCCGCGGACGTCGCCCAGGAGATCGTCGCCCTTGGCGGCGTCGCCGTCCCCAACTTCGACAGCGTCGCCACCGTCGGGGGCGGCGCCAACATCGTAAAGAGCGCCCTCGACAGCTTCGGGCGGGTCGACATCCTTGTCAACGCCGCCGGCATCCTCCGCGACCGCGCCCTCCTCAACATGAGCGAGGAGGAGTGGGACGCCGTCATCGCCGTTCACCTCAAGGGCGCCTACTGCACCTGCAAGCCCGCCGCCTCCCGCATGAGACGCCAGCGCTACGGCCGCATCATCAACTTCACCTCCCCCTCGGGGCTGCTCGGCGGCTACGGCCAGGCCAACTTCGCCGCCGCCAAGGCCGGCGTAGCGGGCCTCACCCGCGTCCTCGCCCGCGAGCTGGGGCGCTTCGGCATAACCTGCAACGCCGTCGCCCCCATCGCCCTGACCCGCCTGACCGCCCCCATCGCCGAGGCGACGGCCGCCGGCGGGCAATCGCCCCCACTGGGAGAGCCCGAGCAGGTGGCGATGATGGTGACCTACCTCGCCACCGAGGACGCCTGGAACATCAACGGCAAGGTCTTCTACGTCGCGGGCGGTGCCATCTCTCTCGCCTACGATGAAGACATGGGCCGCTCCCTGACCAAAGACGGCACCTGGACCCTCGACGAGCTGGCCGCCCTCCTGCCGGCGCAGCTCCTGATGGGCGCGCCCGCCGCGGCGCCCTCCGCAGAGCAGCGCGAGCCCTGAGCAAACCCCCCAAGAAGAAGTCAAGAGGCCGACGGCATGCCGTCGGCCTTCCGCTCCCCCAGCAGAGGGTGGCAGGCTGGCTATCCTACGGCTTGAAGCCGTATATCAGGCTGACCGCCATGTCCACAACCCTCTCCTCGCCGGGCTGGTGGGTGCGCATGGCGATCCTCCGGCCGAGGGCCCAGTAGTAGTTGACGTAGCTGCCGTCCTCGTGCTCCTCGTAGAGGTCGCCGACGTAGAGGGTCCAGGAGCCGTCGGAGGAGCTCCTCCTCACCAGTTGATCCCCAAACCCTTCTTGACATCATCGGGGAGGGTATCGCCGGGAGGGGCAGTTCCGAAGAAGGCTGATTCCCAGTTCTGCCCTGGTGCTCTCTTCGCGACTCCGAAAGCCGGGTCAGTCGCACTGGCCGGAACTGGGAACACCGTAAATGCGACCCACTCTGTGCCGGACGAGTCTGCGTAGTAGGTGTTTCCACCG
>DAOUEO010000181.1:0-12079 GCA_034430455.1 Dehalococcoidia bacterium
CCTCCGGGCTTGTAGAGGGCTGAACAGTTGGCGGATTGGCGATTGCTGGAGAAGCGGTTGGGGACCAGGTTCCGTGATCGCTCCCTTCTTCAGCAGGCGCTGGTTCATCGCTCCTATCTGAACGAGGTCCCGGAGTCCGGCGTTGAGTCCAACGAGCGTCTGGAGTTCCTCGGCGATGCCGTCCTCGGGCTGGTGGTGGCGGGCAGACTGTACGCCGACTATCCGGAGCACCCCGAGGGGCAGCTCACCGAGCTGAGGGCGGCGCTGGTGCGGAGGGAGACGCTGGCCCGGGTGGCGAAGCGTCTCACGCTGGGGGAGTATCTCTTCCTGGGCCGGGGCGAGCAGTCGGCGGGAGGGAGAGGGCGCTCCTCCAATCTGGGCTGCGCCTATGAGGCCGTTGTCGGGGCCGCCTACATAGACGGCGGCATCGACAAGGCGCGCCGCTTCGTCATGAGGTCGCTCGCCCCCGAGCTGGCGGCCCTTCCCAAGGGGCGCATTCCCGCCGATCCCAAGTCCCGTCTCCAGGAGGTGCTCCAGGCCCGATATCAGCGGCCGCCCGCGTATAAGGTCCTGCGGGATGAGGGCCCCGACCATTCCAAGGTCTTCACGGTGCAGGTGTCGGCGGGGAGGAAAATCCTGGGCGAGGGGAAGGGGAAGAGCAAGCAGCAGGCGGAGAAGGAGGCGGCCCGCCGTGCGCTGGAGAGTCTGGAGGTCAAGGCTGCTAGACATGCCGGCAAAGGCTCTTGAGCCTTTCCTGAGAGGGGCAGATGTACCTTAAGCGGTTGGAGCTGCACGGTTTCAAGAGCTTCGCCGCCCGCACCGCCTTCGAGTTCGGGCCGGGGATAACCTGCGTCGTCGGCCCCAACGGCGTGGGCAAGAGCAACGTCGCCGACGCCATCCGCTGGGTGCTGGGGGAGCAGAGCGGCCGCGCGCTGCGGGCCCGCCGCGTGGAGGAGATCATCTTCTCCGGCAGCAGCCAGAGGGCCGCCGTCGGCATGGCCGAGGTGAGCCTTGTCCTCGATAACAGCGACGGCTGGCTCCCCATCGAGTTCGGCGAGGTCGTCATCGGCCGCCGCGCCTACCGCGACGGACAGAGCGAGTACCTGCTCAACAGCAACCGCGTCCGCCTGCGGGATATCCAGGAACTGTTCCTGCATGCCCATCTCGGCCAGAGCGGCTGCACCTTCATGGGCCAGGGTCTGGTGGAAGAGGTGCTCAGCCTGCGCCCGGAGGAGCGGCGCAGCCTCATCGAGGAGGCCGCCGACGTCCGCCGCTACCGGATCAAGCTCGACGACGCCCGCAACCGCCTCGCCGGCACCCGCGAGAACCTGGAGCGCGTGAACCTGCTGGTAGGGGAGATCGCCCCCACCCTCGCCCGCCTCGAGCGGCAGGCGGATAGGGCCGCCAACTACGGCCGCCTCAGCCGCGACCTGGCCCAGGCGCTTCAGGCGTACTTCGGGCACCTCTGGCGGGAGGAGCAGGACGGCCTGACGGCCGCCCTCGCCGCCCACGACCAGCGCCAGGAGGAGAGCCGCCAGGCCGAGGCCCAGATCCAGACCTATCAGGAGGGGCTGCAGGCCCTGCAAAAGGCGATCGGGGAGCGCCGCCGCGAGATGGAAGAGCGCACCGCGGCCGAACGCGAGCTGGCCGACGAGTTGCGCCGGCTCGAGCATCAGTGCGCCCTCGACGAGGAGCGCCACCGCCTGCTGAGCGAACACGGTCAGGAGCTGCGCTCGGACATCGAGAGCGCGGAGGCGGAGAGGGGACGGCAGTCCCAGGGAGCGACGGGGGCGGACGATCGGCAGGCGGCGCTCGATGAGGAGATGGAGAGGCGCCTCGCGGAGCTGTTGGCCCATCGACAGGAGCTGACGCAGGCGGAGAAGGAGCGCGCCGAGCTGCGCCGCCAGGCCGTTGAGGCGGAGGAGCAGGCCCTGCGGGCGCAGAGCGCCGTCCGGGAGATCGACGGGCGGCTGGAGCGCCTCCAGAAGAGCGAAGAGGGACTCTCGCTGGGGGTGGAGGAGGCAAAGCGCCGCAAGAAGGACCTCATCCGGCGGCTTGCCTCCCTGGCGCAGGGCTACCGCGCCTATCATGACGAGAGGCAAACGCGCGAGCGGGAGCTGGCGTCCCTCGCCGAGAGCCAGATGGCCCTCAACCGGCGGATCGCGGAGGCGAGGGCGGCGATCACGCGCGCCGAGGAGTCGGCCCCCGAGCTGCGGGGCCAGCTCGAGAGGGCGGCGGCGCGCCTCGACATCCTCGGTCGCATCCAGGGCCAGCACGAGGGCTTCGACGCCGCCGTGCGCAACCTGCTCATCGCCGGCGGCCGCATCCCCCCCGGAGATGAGACGCACCACCCGGAGCCGGGCAGCCTGCACGGTGTCCTGGGCATCCTGGCGCGGCTGATCCGCGTCTCGCCGGGGGTGGAGAAGGCGATCGAGGCCGCTCTGGCGGATAGCCTTCAGGCGATCCTGCTCGAGAGCTACAGCGACGCCCTGGCGTCCATCGAGCTCCTCAAGCAGTATGAGAGCGGCCGCGTCACCATGTATCCCCTGGACAATCTCAAGCCCTCCCGACCGCTGGTTCTGCTCAAGGAGAAGGGCATCCTGGGGGTGGCGTCGGACCTCGTGAGCTGCGACGGCCGTTACCGTCCCCTCGTCGAGACCCTCCTCGGCCGCACGATCGTTGTCGAGAACATGCCCATGGCCATGAAGGTCGTGAAACGGGGCCTGGGCAACGTCGCGACGCTGGACGGCGAGTTGCTGCGGTCGACCGGCTCGATCACCAGCGGCACGTCCCGCAGCGTCGGCGACCTCGTGGCGAGGGAGAGCGAGCTGCAGCGCCTGCCTGAGGAGGCATCGCAGCTTCAGGCCGCTCTCAAGGGCGCGCAGGCGGAGATCGCGGGCGAGCGGCGGACGGTCAAGGAATGCGAGTCGAACCTGGCGGTGCAGGAGCAGCGGCAGCAACGTCTGTGGCAGGAGAGAGCGGGGATGGAGCAGTCGCTGGTGGAGCATCGGGGCCGTCTGGCGCTGCTCAGCGGCCAGATGCGGGAGTTGCGCCACGAGGCCGCGCGCGACGAGCAGGGCCTGGAGCAGCTCATCGCCGAGCGGAAGGGGCTGGAGAAGGAGCGGGACGCCCTCCCGGGAGAGGCGGAGGCCGCCGCCGAGAAGGCCCGACATGACACTGAGGTCGTGGCGGCGCTAAGCGAGCGCCTGCCCGCCCTCACCGAGGCCGTGACCCAGGCCAGCGTCGCCCTCGCCGCCGTCGAGGGGGAGCGGCAGGCCCTCGTCATGCGCCGCGAGGAGCAGGAGGCCGCGCTCGCCCGTGTCGATTCCCAGCTCAGCCGCAAGTCGGCGCAGCTGGCGGAACTGGAGGGCGAGGTCGCGGCGCTGGCGGCGCGTCTCCGCGACGGGAAGGCGTCGCTGTCGAAGCAGCGGGAGCAACTGGCGGCCCTCACGCGCGTGCAGGGGCCGGGTCAGGAGGAGTTGACGCAGCTCGGATCGCGGGAGCGGAGCCTTCGCGGTGAGCTGGAGGCCGCCCAGGCGCGGCTCCTGGAGTCCGAGCGGGCCCTCCTGGAGATGCAGTCGGAGGTCAAGCTCAAGACGGATGAGATGAACGCCCTCCGCGACAACATGGAGGGTGAGGGCCTTGTCCCGACCGAGACCGGCGATGTTGTCCCGATAGCGGCACCCCCGTCGTCGGAGGTGCCCCCGTGGCTGGCGGGAGAGCTGGAGACGGCGGGAGAGCCGGAGACGCACCTGCCGCCGATACAGGGCGGCGCCCCCGTCGACCCGGTGGCCATCAAGGAGGAGATCGCGCAGTTGCGGTCGCGCATCCGCTCCCTCGGCCCCGTCGACGAGCAGGCGCCCGCCGACTTCGCGGAGCGCAAGCAGCGCTACGACTTCCTCACCGGCCAGATGGAGGACCTCGGCCAGGCCGAGGAGTCGCTGCAGGAGGCGATCGTCGAGCTGGAGGAGAAGATCAGGGGGCGCTTCACGGCGGCGTTCCATCAGGTGAACGACCAGTTCGAGAGCTATTTCAGCACCTTCTTCGGCGGCGGCAGCGCCCGCCTCCTCCTGGCCGAGGCCAAGGACGGCGAGGAGCCGGGCATCGAGATCATCGCGCAGCCGCCGGGGAAGCGCGTTAGCAGCCTGTCGATGCTCTCCGGCGGCGAGAGGGCGCTGACGGCGATATCGCTCCTCTTCGCTCTCCTCCAGACGCGGCCCTCCCCCTTCTGCGTCCTGGACGAGGTGGACGCCGCCCTCGATGAGTCGAACGTCGGGCGCTTCGTGGAGGCGGTGCGCAAGCTCTCCGAGAAGAGCCAGTTCATCGTCATCACCCACAACCGGCGCACCATCGAGACGGCCGATCAGTTCTACGGGGTCTCGATGGGGAAAGAGAGCACCTCCAGCGTCCTCTCCCTCCGCCTCGCGGACATGGACCCCAAAGAGTAGCCAGCCGTCGTCGCCCATCGCGCACGACGTCCCCCAAACGACATCCGCCAACGGAACGCAGGCCAATGCGCGACCTTGAAGGGCGGGCGCGGCCTAAGCTATTCTGGTCTTGGAGAGACTGAGCCCGGGCCGAGGTCCCGGCATATCTGGTAGAGAGCCCGTTGCGGAGCACGCAAACTCTGATCGACAGACTGCGGGGAGCAATCGAGGGCCCCTCACACAAGTGGTGGGCCTTTACCGCTGTCTCCATCGGCGTGTTCATGTCCACGCTGGACGTGAGCATCGTCAACATCTCCCTGCCTCAGATCATGACCGGCGTCAATACGGGCTTCGACGCCGTCCAGTGGGTGGTGCTGGCCTATCTCCTGACCATCACCTCCCTTCTGCTGGTGTTCGGCCGCCTGGCCGACCTGATCGGGCGCAAGAGGGTCTACGTCGTGGGCTTCGCCGTCTTCGTGGTGGGCAACCTGCTCGCCGCGCTCTCCCAGGGCATCGTTGAGCTGGCGGTGGCCCGCTCGCTCGCCGGCGTTGGAGGGGCGATGATCCAGGCGAACGGCGCGGCTATCACCGCCGCCGTCTTCCCGCCCCACGAGCGGGGGAAGGCGCTGGGACTCAACGGCACCACGGTGGCCGCCGGACTCGTGGCCGGGC
The DNA here is from genome assembly GCA_034430455.1 of Dehalococcoidia bacterium. Classification (GTDB taxonomy): domain Bacteria; phylum Chloroflexota; class Dehalococcoidia; order DSTF01; family JALHUB01; genus DAOUEO01. Next base: position 5,100 of record DAOUEO010000181.1, read on the forward strand.
CTACGGTGGGCGGCCTGCTCACCGACGCCTTGGGCTGGCGCTCCATCTTCAGCGTGGCGATCCCGGTGGGGCTTCTCGCCATCCCCTTCGGCATCTTCGTACTGCGGGAAGGGCGCATCTCGACGAGGAGCGCCGGTCGGCGTGAGCCTTTCGACTTGCTGGGCGCCCTGCTCTGGGCGGTGGTGCTCGTAGCCTTCATCTTCGCCCTGAACCAGGGCCCGGCCATGGGTTGGGGATCGCCCACGATAGTAGGGCTGTTTGCGTCCAGCCTTGTCGCGCTGGTCGCCTTCGTGCTTGTCGAGCTGAGGAGCAGCTATCCGACCATACGGCTCAGCCTCTTTCGGATCTGGGGCTTCTCCGCCGGCTGTGCTGCCACCTTCACCTGTTTTGTGGGGCAACAGGCGGTAGTCTTCTTGATGCCCTTCTACCTGCAGCTCGCGCGGGGCCTGAGCGTCCGGACCGCGGGGGTCCTGATGACGGTTGTTCCCCTAGCCATGGCGGTAGCGGCTCCCTTCAGCGGGCGCCTCTCCGACCGCTACGGTTCGCGGGGCCTCGCCTCCGTCGGCCTGGCGATGTCGGCGCTGGCCCTCGCCCTCCTGGCCCGCGTGACCTCCGCTGGCCAGGGGTACCCCGCAATTATCGGGGCCTTCATCCTCCTCGGTCTGGGCCTAGGGATGTTCCAGTCTCCCAACAACAGCTTCATATTCGGCTCGGTGCCGCGGGAGCACTACGGCGTGGCGTCGGGGTTCATAGCCACCCTTCGCAACGCCGGCAGCTCAATCGGCATTGGAGTGTGGGGCGCCATCGTAACGGCTCAACTGACGGCGCACGGCCTCGGGGGCGACCTGGAGGCCAGCGTCGCCAATCCGGCGCTGGCGGCCAAGGTCGTGCCCGTCTTCCTCGACGGGCTGCATATCGTGATGTATGCGGCGCTGGCGGTGTTTGTCGTGGGGATAGTGGCGTCCGCGCTGCGGGGGTCGCGACCGGAGGACCGCCCGGAGCTGGCGCCGGCCCCCATGCCCGTGGAAGACCCCCCGCATGACTAGCGGTATTGCATTTTCAACCTGAGTGCCCCATTATTGGCGCAAAGCCATAACACCTGGGGAGGAACAAGAGATGCCGTTCTGCCATAAATGCGGCGCCCAGAACGAACCGGAGGCCGCCTACTGCGAGGAGTGCGGCTCGCGCCTCGTGACCGCGGGGCAACCGACGTCTCCCGACACGCCGGCGCCGGTTGAGCCGCCAGCCCCTGCTCCTTCGGGAGACGCCGGTATCCCGGCGCCGCCTGGGCCTGCGCCAGCGGCCGGGCCGCCGAGCCCGCAGCGTGTGCCCTGGCGTCTCCTGGGCGCGCTCGTGCTGGTCGCGGTGTTGGTGGCGGGAGGCGTGGGGATATACATCGCCCTGTCGGGCGACGACGACGGGGATAAACCTCTCGCTGTCGGGGAAGAGACGGCGACCGTCGTCGCGAAAGCGTCTCCCACCGTCAAGGCAACCCGCAAGCCCAGAGCGACCCCTAAGGCCACGGCCACTCCGAAGAGCACCCCCAAGCCGGAGCCGACCGCAACGCCGGAGCCGCCCGCGGTGAAGCGGGAGGCGCAGGAGAACGCCATCGCGGCCATCGTCGAGCAGAGTGGAGAGCAGTACGCTGGTGATTGCGCGATCACGGACATCGACACGGACGTCGGGAAGTACTGCTCCAGCCTGTGGGAGGACCGCGGCGACAGCGCTGTCTACGCCCTCGGCCTCGCCTTCTCGGAGTACGGCGTCTGGCTGCTGCTGGAGCCGGTGGACGGCGACTGGACGGTAACGGACCGGGCGGACATGGTGGAAGAGGAGATAGTGCCCCCCTGGTAAGCCCTGCCGTCGGTCAGGGTAGCACGTCCGCAACCGTCCCGAACTGATACCCCTTTGCCCGCAGCCCCTGGATCATCTGGGGCAGCGCCGCGGCGTCGGCGGACTGCGAGCCCACGTGCATGATGTAGATCGCCCCCGAGTGCGCTCTCTCCAATACCGTCTGCAGTATCTGCTCCGCCGTGGCGTGGTTCCAGCCCGCCGTGTCGACGCTCCACATGATGACGTAGCTGTAGCCGGCGGCGTAGACGTCGCAGAGGACGGAGCCGTCGACATCGCCGTAGGGAGGCCGGAAGTACGGCTTGGTGCTGACGCCGGTAAGGGCCTTGACCACTTCCTCCGCCTGCTCGAGCTGGCTGATGCGCTCCTCGCGGGTGAGCGGTCCGGTGTGGGTGGAGAGGCCCGTGAAGGAGGGATGGTCTTCAGAGTGGTTCATCAGCGGGTGGCCGTCGGCGACGATGGCCTGCAGCAGGTCGGGGTAACGTCGCGCCCAGTGCCCGGTGATGGCGAAGGTGGCCGTGATCTTCTCGTTGCGCAGCGTCTCCAGGATTTGCAGGGTGTAGCCGTCGTCGGAGCCGGTATCGAAGGTGAGGGCGACGAGCGGACGGTCGGGGTCGCCGTGCAGGACCTCTGTGGCTGCCGGCCCGCATGACGTGAGCTGTGGCGTCGGCGTCGGCGTGGCCGTCGGCGGCGAGGTCGGCGTGGGCGAAGGCGGTGCGGCGCTGGGGGACGGAGAGGGGACGGCCGTCGCGCTCGCTGACGACCCTTCGCTGCACCCTGTGAGAGCGGCGGGGGCGACGAGCACGAGGGCAAGGAGGATGATGGCGAGAAGGCGCCCGCTTGTCATTGTGGCTCCATCATATGGGGGAAGGTGGGTTATGGGGAAGGCCTGCGCTCGCTAATCGAACAGGGAGAGCGCAGGGAGGGATTCTCCTTCCCTGCCGGGGGTCCAGGGGGTGTCCCCCTGATTTCTCTGTGACATTTCTAGGGCGGGCGGGTGGGAGCAACCACGCCCATGTTGCGGCGACAACGCCGACGCCTCCCACGCGCACAGGGTCTCGCATCGACTCACTCGACGCGCGCATCGTTGCGGCAGCTTGGCGTTTCCCTTAACGTAAAGGCAACCAGGCTGACATCGATGTCAGGCGGGCTCAGAGGGGCGGGAGGGTGAAGGAGCAGGAACCGATACAGGCGCCGGGGATAGGGGGAGCGTCGGTAGGGGCCTTCAGTTCCCTGCGCATCGCAGACTTCCGCTACCTGCTCGGCGGCACGCTGGCCGCCAGCTTCGCCATGTGGATGGAGCAGATCGGCCTGGGATGGCTGGTCGCCCAGATCACCAACTCTCCATTCCAGCTCGGCCTTGTTTGGTTCATACGGGGGGTGTGCCTCGTCTCCGCCTCGCCCGTCGCCGGCTGGTTGTCGGATCGGATAGAGCGGCGGCGGCTGGCGGGCATAGCCTCGATGGTGAACGGCCTCTCGGCGCTGGCGGTCGCGATCCTCATCGTGACCGACCAGATAGCGATGTGGCAGCTCTACATCGCGGCCTCCGTCGGGGGGCTCTCCGCCAGCGTCTACACTCCGGTGCGTCAGTTCCTGGTCTACGACACCGTCGGGCTCGAGCAGATGCCGAACGCCATCGCCCTGAACTCGATGGCGTTCAACGCGGCGCGGGTCGTGGGGCCGGGGATTGCGGGCTTCCTAATCGCGTTCAGCCTCTCCGCGCCGTTCTTCGGTGAAGCCATCTTCTTCGCCGCGGCGAGTCTGAGCCTGATCCCCATGCGGGTGAGCCCGACGCCGCCCCATGTGCCGGAGCCGATGCTGACGAGCATCTGGAAGGGCGCCGGCCACCTCCTCCGTCACCGCGTCTTGCTGCGCCTGACGTTATTGCTGGCGATCCCGAGCCTGTTGGTCTATCCCTATCTGCAGTTGATGCCTCTCATGGCGAAGGACTACCTTCATGTCGGCTCCCAGGGGTATGGATGGCTGCAGACGGGTGTCGGAATAGGGGCGGTGATCAGTGCCCTGTTCGTCGCTTACTTCGGCGCCGTCCGCCGCAAGGGGGCGATCGCGAGCGTGGCGCTCGTCGCCTACATGACGATGATCCTGGCCTTCTCCTTCTCGCGCCTTTATTTCCTTTCCCTCTTTCTCTTGATCGTCGCCGGCCTCGCCCTCATCGTGTTCACCACCTTCAATCAGACGCTGCTTCAGATGCACGTCGAGGATGAGTACCGGGGCCGCGTGCTCGCCTTCTACTCCCTGGCTCAGGGGCTGATCCCGTTCGGCGGTCTGGCGATGGGGTTCGTGGCCGGCGAGTTCCTGGGGACTCCGCACACGATCGCCGTGTTCTGTGTGCTGGCCCTGATCCTGGCGCTGCTCAGCGGTCTGGGATCGCGGGAGATAAGGGATCTCTGACGTCACGCCCGCGAGGGGCAGGGCAGCAAACTTGTCAGACTATCCCAGGTGTGCTAAGAAGAAGGGGACGCTGCGCTCGGGAAGGCTCGGCCTCCCCTGAGGGAAGGTGGACGCTTGTTCAAGAAGCTCCTGGTGGCGAATCGGGGCGAGATCGCGCTGCGGGTGATGCGAACCTGCCGCGAGATGGGGATCCGTACCGTCGCCGTCTACTCCGACGTGGACGGGGCCGCCCTCCCTGTCCGCTACGCCGACGAGGCGTATCTCCTGGGCCCCGGCGCTCCCCGCGAGAGCTACCTCAACATGAAGCGGATTCTCGAGGTGGCGAAGAGGTGCGGCGCCGAGGCGATCCATCCCGGCTACGGCTTTCTCTCTGAGAGGGCGGCCTTCGCCGATTTCTGCGACCGGAAGGGCATCGTCTTCGTGGGGCCTTCCGCCGCGACGATGCGTCTCCTGGGAGACAAGGTGGCGGCCCGCCGCCTGGTCGCGGAGGCGGGCGTGCCGGTCGTGCCCGGTGAGGACGGCGTTGCCGGCCCGCAGGAGGCGCTGGCGGCCGCCGAGAGGCTGGGCTACCCCGTCCTCGTCAAGGCAGTGGCCGGCGGTGGCGGCAAGGGGATCCGGCTGGTAGGGGACGCCCGGGAGATGGAGGCGGCGCTGAAGGTGGCGGGCAGCGAGGCGGAGAAGGCCTTCGGCGACGGCGGCCTCTACATCGAGAAGTTCCTGGCGCCCGTCCGCCACGTGGAGGTGCAGTTCATCGCCGATGGGCAGGGGAACGTGGTCGCCCTGGGGGAGCGCGAGTGCTCCATACAGCGGCGCCATCAGAAGGTGATCGAGGAGTCGCCGTCCCCGGCGCTGGACAACTCACTGCGCGAGCGGCTATGCGCCGCCGCCGTAGCGATCGCCCGCGCCGCCGGCTATCGCAATGTCGGGACGGTGGAGTTCCTGCTGGACGAGAGCGGGGGATTCTACTTCCTCGAGGTCAACACCCGTCTCCAGGTAGAGCATCCGGTGACCGAGCTGGTCACGGGGATCGACCTGGTGGCGGAGCAGCTCCGCGTGGCCGCCGGCGAAGGGCTCTCCTATCGCCAGGAGAAGATCGCGCTGACCGGCTGGGCCCTGGAGTGTCGCATCGCCGCTGAGGACCCCTTCAACGATTTCCTCCCCTCGCTGGGCCGTGTCTCTCACGTGAGTGAGCCCAGCGGTCCCGGGATCCGCGTCGACAGCGCCCTCTACGCCGGCGCCGAGATCCCCTACCACTATGACCCGATGGTCGCCAAGGTGATCACCTGGGGCCGCACGCGGGACGAGGCGATCGAGCGGATGCGGCGGGCCCTGCGCGAGTTCATCGTCATCGGCGTGGAGACGAATATCCCCTTCCATCTCCAGCTCCTGGACGACCCCCGCTTCCAGGCGGGCCGGCTGCACACGGGTTTCCTGGAGAATGACTTCTCCCTTGTCGCCCCCCAGGACGGCGAGGAGGAGCGGGCGGCGTTGCTGGCGGCCGCCCTACTGTCGCACCGGCGGAGGAATCTGCTCGGCGTGGAGGCCGGCCTTTTCGGCAACGGCGGCGGTTGGCTGGCCGCCGGCCGGCTGGCGCAGGCCCGCGAGCAATCGTGGGCGACGAGAGGCAGGGAATGGCGACGAAGTACCGGCTGAAGCTGGGGGACCGCGACGCCACCATCCACGTCGAGGAGGATGCCGACAGCGTCCGCCTCAAGATGGACGGCGTCTGGCACGATGTGAGCATCGAGCAGATAGGCGTCTCCGCTCAGTACTCCTTTATCCTCGACGGCAAGCCGTTCCCGCTCTTCGCTGAGCCCACCCCGCATGGTTATCGCATAGTGATAGGCGGCCGTACCCACAACGTCGTCGCCAGCCGGGCGGTGAGGCCGCGGCGCCCGGGGCATGGTGAGCCGCCGGCGACAATGACCCCCGACGGCGAGTGGGTCCTGGCGTCGCCGATGGCGGGCGTGGTGCAGGAGATCGTCGTCGCTCCCAACGATGTGATCGAGGAGGGCGACGTGCTCCTCATAATCGAGGGGATGAAGATGCAGAACGAGCTGCGGGCCCGTCGCGCCGGCCGGGTGAAGGTGGTGTACGTCACCGTCGGTCAGCAGGTGGATCGGGGGGTGCCCCTGCTGGTCTTGGCGTGAGCGGCCTTGTTGGGGGAGCGCGTTGCGGCGGGGATCGCGCCCCGCTATACTTGAATACGACGCGGGGGTAGCTCAGCGGTAGAGCTCCTGCCTTCCAAGCAGGACGTCGCGGGTTCGAATCCCGTCCCCCGCTCCACGGCAACAACGAGACAGGGGACCGCGAGGCCCCCTGTCTGTGTCTGTCAGGCTTGGGTCTAGTCGGGGCTAGGCTGGGCCCAGCCGCTTCTCCAGCGCCGTCGGCCGGGCGCTGAGACCGGCGACCTGCTGCCGCAGGCCCTTGCTCCGGCTACCTCTGCTTCACGCCGAGCGGTGGCTACCAGTCAGGAGCAATGTCGTTCGCGCTGTTACTCGTCAGCCTCGTCTGGTCCGTCCCGTTGTCGTCCATGACGTAGATCTCGTAGTTGCCGTCGCGGTTGCTGTGGAACGCAATCTGGGACCCATCCGGCGACCAACTGGGATGGCGATCCAGCGCCGGGTCGTTGGTGATGTCTGTCTGACCGCCGCCGCTGTCGTCCATCACGTAGATCTCGGCGTTGCCGTCGCGGTTGGTCGTGAAGGCGATCAGCG
>DAOUEO010000182.1:0-5088 GCA_034430455.1 Dehalococcoidia bacterium
GAGAAGACGCGACGGGTGTAGGCGTCGATGACGAAGACCGGCCTGCGGGCGGCGTAGAGGATGATGTCGTCGGCCGTCTCCGGCCCGATCCCGTGCACGGCGAGCAGCGCATGCCTCAGCTCGGCGACGGGGAGGGCGAACAGACGCTCCAGCCGGCCGTCGAAGCGGTCGCACAGCGTCTCGACGAAGGCCTTGAGCTTCCGCGCCTTGGCGTTGAAGTAGCCGGCGGGACGGATGACGCGGGCCAACTCCCCCTCAGGGACGGCGAGAAGGGCGGCGGGCGAGAGCAGGCCGGCCTCCCGGAGGTTGGCGAGCGCCCGCTCGACGTTCGCCCAGGCCGTCGTCTGCGTGAGGATCGCGCCGACCACGACGACGAAGGGGTCCTGGTCGCCGGGCCACCAGCCCTGCGGCCCGTAGGCGTCGAACAGCGTCCGGTACAGCTCAACGAGGCGGGCCTTCATCGCCGCTCAACGCCTCTACTGGGGAGGAAGGGGCGGCTGGGTGATCCAATCGGGCACATGGACCTCGGAGGGGGCATCATAGTGGGGGATGTGGGGCTTGACGTCGAGCACGGGCGTGCCGTTGATCGCGTCGAGGCCGCGGACGCGCAGGACGTTCCGCCGCCGCCGGAGCAGCCGCACCACGGAGGCGCCCACCGGGTTGGGACGGCGCCGGGTACGGGTGGCGAGCACGCCCTGCAGCGGGTAACGGGAGTCGCCGCGGGGGTGACAGTGGGTGGGCTCCCGCTCCTCGTCGGAGACGCGGTGCAGGTAGAACAGCACGAGGACGTGCGAGTAGCCCTCCAGGCCGTCCAGCGCCCCCGTCAGGTCCTTCCTGACGATGATGTCGGAAGACACCTCCTCCCAACCTTCCATGCGCGGCCCCTGCACCCGATTGCGCACGATGCCGATCGCCTTGAGAGCTACCGGCTCCCTCGGTATGAGCTGCTCAGGCAGCAGCCCCAGCTTCGTCAGGAGCTTCTGCAGTCTGTTGCGCAGGGTCATCCCCCGTTTCCTCCGTCACGTTGATCGGCCTTCCGCCGCGACCGGCGCCCGGTCAGGGAGAGCTTAGCACAGCAGAGGGAACCCGCCAATATAGATCACCCTACTTGACAGCCTCCAAAGAGGACGGTACAATCGGCGGCGCTAAGTGGAGCGCTCATTCTAGACCAGGACTGCAACAGGGAACATCCTGTACTTGGCCCCGCTTTTCAGGCTGAACTGGAACGTGCTTTGCCAGTCAGCTAGGAGAAGGAGGTGAAACGCAACACTGCAATCCGTCGGAGAGTCTCTGTAGAGCACGAAGACATTCATTCAATGGAGTTGAGGAGATGAAATTAAGACTATTTGGCTTGATTGCCTCGGTCCTTATGTTGACCGTGGTCCTGTTCTCGTCGGCTAACTCGGCCGATGCCCGCGGTCGCCACATATGGCATATCCCCGGCACCAACCCCGTAATCTTCGTTCACGGTGGTTCAGGGTCTGCCATGCAGTTCGAGTCGCAGGCCATGCGATTCGAGCAGAACTTCTACCCGCACGAATACGTAAACGTCCTGGAGTTCGATTCCTCCCTGCAACTTGAAACCCTGGAGGACATCTGGAACCGCATGGACCAGCTCATCGCCGACATCGAGGATGAGACCGGCGCCGATCAGGTTGTCCTCATGGGCCACTCCATGGGCGGACAAGTAACCCTTGATTACATCAACAGCTCGCCGGAGCGTGCCGCCAAGGTTGCCCGCTACGTGACCTTCGACTCCGGCTATTCCTGCGACAACCCCAGCCCGGACGGCATACCGACCCTGTCTCTATGGGGCGATCACGGATTCCACGTCGGCTGTGAGATGGCAGGCGCGACCAACATCGTCATCTCCAACGCTGGTCATGTCCAAACGGCTTCCTCCGCCGATTCATTCTTCGAGGTGTACAAGTTCCTCACCGGCTTCCGGCCACCCTTGACCAAGTACATCCTGCCGCAGCTCCTCGGACGAATCGAGCTCGCCGGAAGGGCCGTCATCTACGGGAAGAACATAGGAGTGGAAGACGCTTCCGTAGAGATATGGAGGGTCAACCGCGACACCGGCGCACGAATCCGCAGCAGGCCGGACGCGGTCTACGTCTTGGACGAGACTGGGGACTGGGGTCCCTTCCGGGCCCGGAGGGGCCAGGCCTACGAGTTCAACATCGTGCGCGAAGGCGAGTCCGACCACCCCTTCTACCAGGAGCCCTTCATCAGGAGCGACTACCTCATCCGCCTGAACACATCTCCAGAGCCCGACGGTGGGACCTCCAAATACATGGACAGGAGCCCCAACCACGTCAACCTGGTTGTCGGAAGGAACATGGAGCTCTGGGGTGATCAGGCCGTCAATGACGTCCTTGAGATCAACGGCGTCGACGTAATCAGCCCCGGCACAAACTACCAGTCCAAATCAGTAAACTTCATGTTTATCTGGGACAAGTACGCCGACGGCGTTAGCAACCTCGGCGTCCCGCAGATGCCTTACCATATGGGCGGCTTCTTCACCGGGGTCGACTACTTCATGCCCGGGGCCTCCCCTGCGGATGGGACGACCTCCCTCGTCCTCACATCGCGTTTGAGCGATGGCAAGACGCAGACGATAAACGTCCCCAACCGGGCATCCTCAGAGACCAGGAGGATATCGGTCACGTTCAACGACTGGGCCCCGCTCTGGTAAGAGCCCAGACGCGACGGGAATAGCCCGTCGAGTCCGTCAGTAACGCAAGTCATCGGCAGAGGGCCTCCCGATTGGGGGGCTCTCTGCTAGTCCCCGCCCCACGATCCACAAGCGCCTCCCGCTGATTCACTCAAGCCGCTGAATATGGTACAATTCAGTTGACTGTGAAAATGACCACTGTAGCTGCGTGCGGAGGTCGGCGCCAGCGACGACTGGTCGCAGCATCCCCCTCGGCCTTCGCTGAGAAGCTCTCACTCGCGGCTCACGACCACAGAGCGCACATCCTGAAAGTCCTATGGCGACAGTAAAAACCGGCCCCAGCAAGGCGTCAAACGCCCGCGGCGGCGACGCGGCGGCCCAAACCTCCCAATACACCGCGCGCGATATCCAGGTCCTGGGAGGGCTGGAGGCGGTGCGCCGTCGGCCCGGCATGTACATCGGCAGCACCGATCAGCGCGGCCTCCACCACCTGGTCTACGAGATCGCCGACAACGCCATCGACGAGGGGATGGCCGGCTTCTGCGACCACGTCGAGGTGATCATCCACAAGGACGGCCGGGTGACGGTGTGGGACAACGGCCGCGGCATACCCACCGACACCCACGAGAAGACCGGCAAGTCGGCCCTGGAGACGGTCATGACCTACCTCCACGCCGGCGGCAAGTTCGGCGGCCAGGTGTACAAGGTCTCCGGCGGCCTCCACGGCGTCGGCGCCTCGGTGGTGAACGCCCTCTCCCAGACGATGTGGGTCGAGGTGCGACGCAACGGCAAGGTCTACTGCCAAGAGTACGAGCGGGGCGTCCCCACCTCGAAAGTCCGTGAGTCGAAGGAGCCGCGATACCGCTCCTCCTGGCAGACGACGGGCCAGATGCCCGCCGCCGTCAACGGCTCGACGATCTCCTTCGTCCCCGACGGCAAGGTCTTCGCCGAGCTGGACTACGACTTCACCACCCTCGCCCAGCGCTTCCGCGAGTGCGCCTACCTGGTCAAGGGGATCTGGATCCGCCTGCTCGACGAGCGCGACGAACAGGAGCTGACCTTCTGCTTCGACAGCGGCATCCAGAGCTTCGTGCGCCACCTCAACCGCGAGCGGACGGTCATCCAGCCGTGGCCCATCTACATCGAGAAGCAAGCGGACAGCACCGCCGTGGAGGCCGCCCTCCAGTATAACGACGGCTTCACCGAGGCGACCTTCAGCTTTGCCAACTGCATCAACACCATCGACGGCGGCAGCCACCTCACCGGCTTCCGCAGCGCCCTCACGCGCGTCCTCAACGAATACGCCCGAAAGCAGAAGATACTCAAGGACGACGACGCCAACCTGTCGGGGGACGACGTCCGCGAGGGGCTGGTGGCGGTCATCAGCGTCAGGCTCCCCGAGCCCCAGTTCGAGGGCCAGACGAAGACCCGCCTGGGCAACCCCGAGGTGAAGAGCCACGTCGAGACGAGCGTGGCGGAGGGCCTCAGCCAGTACCTCGAAGAGCACCCGCAGGAGGGCCGCCGCACCATCGAGAAGTGCATCACCGCCTCTCGGGCGCGGGAGGCCGCCCGCAAGGCCCGCGACCTGGTCGTCCGCAAGGGGCTGCTCGACGGCACGACCCTCCCCGGCAAGCTCGCCGACTGCTCGGAGCGCGACCCGGCGCAGTGCGAGCTCTACCTCGTCGAGGGCGACTCGGCGGGCGGCTCAGCGAAGCAGGGGCGCGACCGCCGCTTCCAGGCGATCCTGCCGCTGCGGGGGAAGATCCTCAACGTCGAGAAGGCGCGCGCCGACAAGATCTTCGGCCACGCCGAGATCGCCGCCATCTTCAAGGCGCTCTCCGCCGGCGCCGGCGAGGACTTCGACCCGGCGAAGCTGCGCTACCACCGCATCATCATCATGACGGACGCCGACGTCGACGGCGCCCACATCCGCACCCTCCTCCTCACCTTCTTCTACCGCCAGATGCTCGACGTCATCCACGGCGGCTACCTGTACATCGCCCAGCCACCGCTCTTCCGCGTCTCAAAGGGGAAGCAGCACGTCTGGGCGTACAGCGACAAGGAGATGGACGACCACCTCAAGCGGCTGCACGACGGCAAGAACGTGAACGTGCAGCGCTATAAGGGCCTGGGCGAGATGAACCCCCAGCAGCTCTGGGAGACGACGATGGACCCCGAGCGGCGAACGATCCTGCAGGTGACGATAGAGGACGCGATGAAAGCGGAGGAGCTGTTCACCGCGCTGATGGGGGAAGAGGTAGCCCCCCGCAAGGCGTTCATCCAGGGCCACGCCGCCCAGGTCCGCAACCTCGACGTGTAGCGGCCCTCCCGGTCAGCCCCTAGTGCCCCGATGCACCACTTTCGAGCACCAACGAAATACGTGGCGACCGTGAGCTGGCTCTACGAGAGCG
>DAOUEO010000183.1:0-1876 GCA_034430455.1 Dehalococcoidia bacterium
GACTCTTGTTCCCCTCCCGCAGCGCCTTTGCCGCCCCCGCGTCGACCACGATCTTCCCCCTCACCGCCAGCCGCGACAGCATCCAGCGCTTGCGGCTCTCCATCCGGTCCGCCTGCGGCGTGAACAGCGTCCCGACCTCATCCCCGCGGGCCAGCCGCAGCAGCGCGTCCTTCTCCTCGCCGCCGATGATGGCCACCGTGGCGCCGCCCGCCGTCGCCAGCTTCGCCGCCTCCACCTTCGTCGTCATCCCGCCGATGCCGCGCGTGCCCGGATGGGATGGCCCGCCCGCCAGTCGCTCGATCTCGCCGTCGACCCGCTCCACTCGCCGGATCAGGCGCGCCTTCTTGTCGAGGCGGGGGTCGGCGGTGTAGAGGCCGCCGGTGTCCGTCAGCAGCGCCAGGAGGTCCGCGTCCACCAGGTTCGCCACCAGCGCCGACAGGTTGTCGTTGTCCCCGATCCGCGCCCCCTCGATCTCCTCCACGGCCACCACGTCGTTCTCATTGACGACGGGCACGACCCGCAGCTCCAGCAGGGCGAGCAGCGTGTTGCGGGCGTTGAGATAGCCGACCCGGTCCGTCAGGTCGCGGCGGCTCAGCAGCGCCTGGGCGATGACGATGCCGTGCCAGGAGAAGAGCTGGTCGTACGACTGCATCAGGTGGCTCTGGCCGACGGCGGCGAGCACCTGCCGCGAGGGCATGTCGCGCTGCCCCTGAACGGCGCCCAGTTGATGGCGCCCGGCGGCGATCGCGCCCGACGTCACCAGGATGACCTCGGCCCCTTCGCGGTGGAGCTGCGCCACCTGCCCCACCAGCGCCGACATCATCGCCAGGTCGAGCTGCTCGCCGCCGGCCGTCAGGAGGTTCGTCCCGAGCTTGGCCACGATCCGCCGGTAGCGAAGGCCGTCGGGCGTGCCGGCGGCGGCTTTGTTGCGTGTACCCATCCTGTCCCGCGTCCTTCCGTTAGATGGCAAGTGTGGCCGAATTATAACCCCGCATTGGGCGGTCGACAAGGAACAGGGCGGCTCGCTCCGCTTTGACAGCGCAATGGGCGGAGGATATGATCGCCCCAACGCCCGAGAGACTCGGGCTCAAGCTTCCTGGGAGCCGCGGTGAAGACCATAGCCACCCTGTTCGGGCGAAGCATCCAGAGGTTCAACGACGACCGCTGCACGCAGATGGCCGCGGCTATCTCCTACTACGTGCTCTTCTCCATCATTCCCCTCGTCATCTTCGCGGTCTCCATCTTCGGCTTCGTCGTTACTGACCCGGAGCTGCGGGAGCGGATAACCAGCGGCCTGGTGGACAACCTCCCGCTCGAGAAGGGCGCGGGAGGCTCGGGCGAGAACCTGGTCGCCGACACGCTGAACGGCCTCAGTCGGGTGAGCGCTGCGCTGTCGGTCTTCGGCCTGGCGGCGTTCGCCTGGTCGGCGTCGACGATGTTCGGCTCGATCCGCCGCTCGCTGAACGTGGTCTGGGGGGTCGATGTCCATCGCCCCTTCGTGCAGCAGAAGCTCGTCGACTTCGGCATGCTGGTTGGGTTGGGGCTCATTCTGCTTCTGTCGCTGGGGGCCACGGGCCTGCTGCAGTCCGCCCGAGCCGTGAGCGCCTCCTTCCTGGGGCCGCTCTCGGAGAATACGACGTTCTTCTGGCTGGCGGTGTCCATCGCTCTGCCCGCTGTCTTCTCGTTCCTCGTCTTCCTCGCCGCTTACCGTCTGGTGCCCAATGCCGCGGTTCGGGTCCGCGACGTCTGGCCGGGGGCGCTGCTGGCCACCGTCCTCTTCGAGACGCTGAAGAACGGGTTCGCCTTCTACATCCAGCACTTCAGCAACTACGATGTCGTCTACGGATCGCTGGGCGCGATCATGATCTTCCTCCTT
>DAOUEO010000184.1:0-5845 GCA_034430455.1 Dehalococcoidia bacterium
TTGTCGCCGTCGGCGTCCATCACGTAGATCTCGTAGTTGCCGTCGCGGTAGCTGGAGAACACGATCTGCTCGGGCTCGGCGGCGAGCGTGAAGCTCTGGATCTCCCAGAAGCTGGAGAGGTCGGCCAGGGTGGCGTTGGAGTTATCATCGTAGGCGATGGAGCGCGTTCTCGTCCGCGTCTCATAGTCGGTCGCGCTGATCTCGATGCTGGCCATCCCGGTGGCGGGGTACGGCCCCGTGGCCTGGTTGAAGGAGTAGAGGCCGTTGGCGTCGGTCGTGGTCGACACCGTGATGCCGTTGGAGTCGGTATAGGTCACGGTGGCGCCCGATATGGGGTTGCCCGTGTCGGCATCCGTTACGAAGCCCCACATACAGCCGGAGAGAAGTAGAGCGACGGCCGCGCCGAGTACAATGAGGATGACCAACCGATAGTGCAGGCGGTTCCTTCCGTTGAGCATAGCCCACCTCCTTTGGCTCGAATTCTAGGCGCGGCCCGACTGCGGGTCAACCGTCGGCTTCGGGCCGCCGCTTCTGCTATCTCAGGACTCCGGCGCTCCTCCGAAGAACCGGCTTACCATGTCGTAGATCTCCGGTGTGACCAGCCTGACCTTCCCTGCCACCTCCGCCAGCGGGACGGGGACGATCTCCTCGCCCTTGTAGGCGGTCATGTTGCCGCCCAGGCCGCCGTGCAGGTAGTCGACGGCGGCGGAGCCCAGCAGCATGCTCACGTAGCGGTCGTGGATGGTGGGCGTGCCGCCTCTCTGCACGTGCCCGAGGACGACAGACCTGGTCTCGATGCCTGTGCGCCGCTCTATCTCATCGGCGACCCGCTGGGCGAGGTCACGGTGGGAGAGGCGGACGTGCCCGAATGCGTCGACCGATCCCGGCTCGTCGGTAGGGCCCTCCATGCCGCTTATCTCTGCCCCCTCCGCGATCGCCATGACGCCGAAGCCCTGCGTCTTGCCGCACTGCTTGGCCTGCGCCGCCAGCTCGTCGATGTGTACCGGCACCTCGGGGATGGCGATGAAGTCGGCGCCGGCGGCTGTCCCGCCGACGATGGAGAGCCAGCCCGCCTCGCGACCCATGACCTCGACCACCAGGATGCGCCCGTGGGAGCGCGCCGTCGCCTGCAGGCGGTCGATCTCCAGTGCCACGACGTTCGCGGCTGTGTCGAAGCCTATGCAGAAGTCGGTGGACGGCAGGTCATTGTCGATCGTCTTGGGGACCCCCACCACGTTGAAGCCCCTTTCGGCCAGCTTGGCGCTTACGCCCAGGGTGTCGTCGCCGCCGATTGCGACGAGGCCCTCGATGCCGTTGCGCTTCAGCGTCGCCAGCGCCTGGTCGTATCCGCCCTCGATCTTCGTCGGGTTTGTGCGGGAGGTGCGCAGGATCGTCCCGCTCTGGGTGATGATCCCGCGTATGTCCTCCTTGCCCAGGGGGTAGACATCTCCTTCCCCCATCAGGCCCGCCCATCCTCTGCCAATGCCGTAGACCTCGTCCTGGAGGGACCAGGCGCGCTTCGCCACCCCAAGGATGGCGGCGTTCAGACCAGCGCAGTCGCCTCCGCCTGTAAGTACACCGATACGCAAGCTACGATCCTCCTTTGAACGTTCTAGCCGCTGTCTCCTTACAGCGGCCTCCTACTCGATGGCTCTCGGAGAGCCATGATCCGCTGTTCGCTGAACGGTGTCAATACACCGGTTCACACTTGCCGTCGCTGTCACCGTCCTCTCAGACGCGACGCCGGCCGCTAGCGCGCCCCGAACTCCTGCACCCAGAAGGAGCCGTAGGGGCTGGCGTCGTTCCAGGCGCAGCCGACGCCTGTCTCCGTGTAGGATGGGGTCAGGATGATCGCGCGGTGGCCGGGACTGGCGAGCCAGGCCGCGACTACCTGCTCCGGCGTGTCGTACCCGCCCGCCAGGTTCTCGCCGAGCGCTTTCCAGCCGGTGTAGCCGGCCGCCTGCGCCCTCGCGTCGAGCGTCCGGCCGTCGGCGGTGTGGCTCAGTATGCTGCGGGAGGCGATGAATTCGGCATACCGCTGGGCGGCGGCGTCCAGGAGCGGATTCTCGACGAGAGGGAGGAGCCCGTTCTCGGCGCGCACCTGGTTGATGAGCGGAATGAGGCTCTGCCCGCAGGCCCCCGCGGACGTGGGCAGGACGGCTGATGCGGGCGCCGGCGGGGGCGTGTCGGTCGGCGCTGGTACTCTAGGGACGACGGTGGGAGCGGCAGTCCGAGCAGGCGCCGGTTGCGTCGGCGGCGGCTCAGGGGTCGAGGACAGCGGCGGCTCAGGGGTCGGCGTAGCGGTCGGACTCGGCGACGGCGTGGGGGCGCGCGAGGGCAGCGGCAATATCGCCCAGGAGGCGACCTCCGACTGCGGCGCTTGGGGCGTCGCCGAAGACGGCGTGATGGATGACTGAGGGGAGCCCGCCGACAGAGACGCCGGCCGGGCTATCAGCAGCGCCAGCAGCACCTCCGAGAGCACCAGGGCGCAGCGGAGGAGCCGGGGAAAGGCGGCTGTGTGCCGGATCAGGCGCAAGCGTCGACTCCCTTTCGGCTCCGGGCTCGTTGGGGCTGCGCTATCCGGTCGATGCGGCGATAGAGCTGGCTCTTGCCGGGGTCGCTTTGCGCAGCCGACGCGGCCCACCGTGTCGCCGTCAATTGTGCGCGGCGCGAGGGGCCGGGCGCTTTTCGGGAAAACCCTGAAGCTTTGGGGGGAGAACCCTTAAACCGAGGGGGATATAGGGGCGCGGGCGGCCCGCGCGCCCAAGAGTAGGCTTACGCAGTCATGGGGGAGTGCAGAGGGGATCTCCCCTCTGCCGGGGTTCAAGGGGTGTCCCCTTGAGACTGTGTGACTTCCCTAGGGTGGGAGGGTGGGAGCGACCACTTTCATGTTACGGCGACAACGCCGACGCCGCCCACGCGCACGGGGCGTCGCCGGACGAGGAGAGGTCGGGGCGCTGCGCTGGCCCTATCCTACGTACCGAAGGACGTCGCGGGTGTTGGGAATCCCCAGCTGCTGGAATAGGAACGCGAAGCGCTCCTCGAGCTGCTGGCGCAGGGCGGCGCGGACGTCGGCCGGCAGCTCCCACACCTGACGCTTGAAGGGGCCGATCGCCCGCTTCCGGCTGCTGTAGATGAACTGGGCCTCCGTCTGGCCCTCCTTCCACTCGCCGCTGTGCTTCTCCTTGAGGTAGGCGTGGATCTCCTGGCGGAGGCTCTCCGGGAACAGGGGGCTATCGTAGATCAGGTTCTGGAAGTTGGTGGCCAGGTGGATCTCCGCCGTCTCGACCTCGCGGAAGCGGTGGAAAAGCTCGTCCGGCAGCGTCGATGCGCCGTGCTGCACCGCCCCCGCCATGCCGTATTCGCTACGGGCGACGAGCGACATCTCGGCCAGCGTGTCGAAGGCGATGGCGACCTTGGCGATCGAGCCGTCGGGCAGCACGACGCCGCCGTGGCTGCTGCCGGTCTGAACGCTGATCTTGCTCGGGCCGGGTATCCCGCCGAGCTCCTCGGTCAGCCCCTCCATGAAGATGCGCAGCTCCTCGGGGGTGCTGTTCTTCCCCCCGACCTCGCCGATCTCGACGCCGACGGACACCTGCACGCCGTCGCGCTCCTGCGAGCGGATGAAGCGGATCATCTCCGCCGCCACGTCGAAGTTGGGCCTCTGCTGCTCCTTCACCGTCGGCTGGTTGAGGTCGACGAGTGTGGAGGTGTCCACGTCGATGTTCAGGAAGTCGTGCTCCAGCGCCTCCGCCGTCAGCTTGCGGAGGGCGCCCATCTCGGCGTCGCAGTCCTTGGCGTAGCGGGAGGCGCTTACCTGGAAGTGGTCGCCCTGGATGAACAGCGGGCCTTCGTAGCCCTCCTTGATCGCCGCCGCCTCGAGGTTGGCGGCGTACTCCTCCGGCCGCATCTCGCAGTAGCCGATCTCCGACCGCGCGATCTCGAAGATGACCGGCCCCACGTTCAGCCGTTTCACCGCCCGCAGCACCGCCTGCGCCGTGTCATAGGCCAGGATGCGGAGGTTGAGGGCGGGAACGGTGAAGCCGGATACCTCGTCGCGTCCCATGGCGTCGTACAGCCCCTGTATCGAGGCCGGACGGATGCCCAGGAGGCGGGCGCTCTGGCGGATCGTCCCCAGCGCCTGCGCGCGCACCTCGTCAGCCGCGAAGACGGCGGTGTGCATCAGGTCGTCGATCGCCTCCTGCCGCAGCTTGGCGGCGTCGAGCACCTTCTCCACCCGGCCATCCTTGAGCTCCAGCACGCCGCTGAGCTCTCGTTGAAGCTGCTCTTTGGACTGGTAAATCATGGCAACCACCCTAACTAAAGCTACTCTACTACGGCCATTCTCGGCTGTCCCGCTGCTCTATCCATCGGGAGATGCCCTACGCGTGGCGGCGGGCGGCGGCCCCTCTAGGAGGCGCGCTCGAAGATGGTGGCGATCCCCTGGCCGCCGCCGATGCACAGGCTGACGAGGCCGTAGCGGGCCTCCCGCCGCTCCATCTCGTACATCAGCTTGACGGTGAGGATCGCCCCCGTCGCGCCCACAGGGTGCCCCAGGGCGACGGCGCCGCCGTTGGGGTCCGTCTTCTCCCAATCGAGCCCCAGCTCGTTGGCGCAGGTCGCGGCGACGGACCCGAACGCCTCGTTCAGCTCGATCACGTCCATCTGGTCGAGGCTCATGCCCGCCTTCTGCATCACCTTCCTCACGGCGGGAATGGGGCCCTCCCCCATGATGGAAGGATCAACGCCCGCTTCCGCCCGCGCGACCATGCGCAGGTGGGGCCGTAGTCCCAGCTCGCTCGCCTTGCGACGGCTGGTTACGACCACGGCCGCCGCCCCGTCGTTGATGCCGCTGGAGTTGCCGGCGGTCACCATGCCCCCTTCTTTGAAGGCGGGACGCAGGCGGCCGAGGGCCTCCATGTTGCTGTCGGCGCGGGGCTGCTCGTCCGTGTCGGCGATCTTCGTCTCCTTGCCGGCCTTCACCTCGATGGGCACGATCTCATCCTTGAACCTGCCCGCCTCTATAGCCGCGACGGCTCTCTGGTGGCTGCGCACCGCCACCTCATCCTGCTCCTGGCGGGAGATGTTGTACTTCTCGGCCAGGTTCTCGGCGGTGACGCCCATGTGCACCTTGCCGAAGGGGTCGCCCAGGACGAGCTGGATGGCGTCCTCGAGCACGCCGTCGCCGAGGCGGTAGCCGAAGCGCCCCTGACGCACATAGTAGGGGAGCATGCTCATGTTCTCGACGCCGCCGGCGAGGATGACCTCGGCGTCGCCGCACTCGATCCAGCGGGCGGCGGTGTTGATCGCCTCCAGGCCGCTGCCGCAGATACGGTTGACGTTGTAGGCGGGCACTTCGATAGGGAGGCCGGCCTTGATGGCGGCGTGGCGGGAGATGTAGGCGTCCTCCATCACCTGGCCGACACAGCCCAGGATCACCTGGTCGATCTGCTGCGGGCGGAGGCCGGCGCGCTCCATTGCCGCTTTGAAGACAACGGTCGCCAGGTCGGACGCCGGGACGTTCTGAAAGATGCCGCCCATCCGGCCGACGGCGGTGCGCGCCCCGCTGACAAGGACAACTTCCTCCATGCTGCGCTCCTCTCTTGGGTGGTTAGGAAGATATCAACTGAGAGTCTAGCCCAGCACCAGGTATCAATCAACGGCCCGGCGGGAGTGCAGGTGGCCCTGCTTAGGGGGTAGCTTTCTCAAGCCTGCGGACCAATGGTCATCAGCAAACTGCATTCGCACGGCCCTGGGGGAGTTCAGAGAGCCTGTCCGCCTTTGGCGGAGGGCTCGCCCCCTCTGACGGGGGTTCCAGGGGGTGTCCCCCTGATTTTCCAGGACA
>DAOUEO010000185.1:0-1950 GCA_034430455.1 Dehalococcoidia bacterium
TGGCGGAAGGCACGCCGCTGGCCTCGATGGTGGCGGCGTACAGGGAGTGGCGGCCGGATGAGGACGCGCAGGCGGAGATGTACACGGAGAGCGAGCGCCGTCTGGAGGCGGCGGGCTACGAGCACTATGAGATCTCGAACTGGGCGTGGCGCGGACATCGCTGCCGTCACAACCTCACCTATTGGGAGACGCGGCCGTATCTCGGTCTGGGTGCAGGCGCCCACTCCTACCTCGGCGGCTGCCGCTTTGCGAACGCGCCGCTGCCCAAAGACTACATCGATCTCGTCCGAGCGAGCGGGCCAGCGGAAGAGGGGGCCGACGGCCTCGACCTCTCGAAGATGCCCCAGGTGACGTCGCTGGACCGCCAGGACGAGCAGACGGAGATGTCCGACACCGTCATCCTGGGGCTGCGTCTGGTCGAGGGCGTCTCCCTGCAGAGGTTCCGCGACCGCTTCGGGGTGGAGTTAGAGGAGCGCTATCCCCAGGAGATATCGGAGCTGAGGAAGCTGGGGCTGCTGGAGGTGGACAGCCGCAGCGCGCGCCTCACCAGGCGAGGGGGTCTGCTGGCCAACGAGGCGTCCCTGCGCTTCCTGCCCTGACCATCGCCCGCCGGGCGATCACATGCGCATGCTCGTCTCGGGGGTGGGGAGGTCGTGGAGCAGCTTGACCTCCCTCAGCAGATCGTCGATGTCGGGGGACGCGGCGTCCTCCGGCTCGCCGAAGGGGTCCTTGCTGGGTGATTCGCCCAGCATCACTTCGACGCACACCCGCACCGACCAGGCCTGCGCCATCAGGTGATAGCCGCCCTCGAGGACTACGACCAGCCTGCCCTCGCAGAGCCGCTGCGCTTTCCGCTTGAGGAACGCCATCAGCTCCGCGTAGCCGGGGGTGGTGAGCGACATGCTGGCGAGCGGGTCGGTGAAGTGGCCGTCGTAGCCGATGGAGACGAAGATGAACTGGGGCTCAAAGCGCTCCAGCAGGGGGTCAAGGACCTCCAGGAAGACGCGCCGGTACTCGTCGTCGCCGCAGCCCGCGGGGAGAGGGACGTTGACGTTGAGGCCGCGACCGGGCCCCTTACCTATCTCCTCCAGGTGGCCGGTGCCGGGGTAGTAGGGGTACTGGTGGGTGGAGAAGTAGAGGACGGCCCCGTCCTCGTAGAAAGCCTCCTGGGTGCCGTTGCCGTGGTGGATGTCAAAGTCGACGATGGCGATGCGCTCCAGGCCGCGGCTCCGGTTGGCCCAGCGGGCGGCGATGGCAATGTTGTCGAAGATGCAGAAGCCCATCGCCCGGTTGTGGGTAGCGTGGTGGCCGGGAGGGCGCACGAGACAGAACGCGCCCTCGACCTCGCCGTCCAGGACCGCCTCCGTGGCGACCAGGCAGCCGCCGGCGGCGCGCAGCGCGGCGTCGTAGGAGCGGGGGGAGATGAAGGTGTCGGGGTCGGCCCAGGCGCCGCCCTTCTCCGCCATCTCGCGGATGCTGCGGATGTACGCCGGCTCGTGCACCAGCGCCACCTCGTCGAAAGTAGCGTCGCGCGCGGCCAGAGGGACGAGGCGAGAGGTCAGGCCGCCTTCAGTGAGGACGTGCATGATGGTGGTGAGGCGGAGGGCGTTCTCGGGGTGGGCGCCCGTGTCGTGCCAGAGGTAGATGGGGTCGTAGACCAGGCCGACCTTTTCCACGAGGGGCCTCCCATCCCGGAAGAGGCGTTGAGTCTTCTCAAGCCGGGGGCCGTGCGCTAGAATTCACAGCGCCCTATCATTAAGGATAAGACTTTCATCTCGAAAAGGCCATGCCCGAGCTATACTTCGCCTACGCCTCCAACATGGACCCCCAGACCTTCCGCCGCCGCTGTCCTGGCGCGAAGGCGTTGGGGCGGGCGCTGCTGCCCGGCTACCGGCTCGCCTTCAGCCGCTACTCCCGACAGCGCCGGGGCGGGTCGGCCGACGTGGTGGA
>DAOUEO010000186.1:0-6239 GCA_034430455.1 Dehalococcoidia bacterium
AGGGTAGCGCCAACGTCTCGGTGATCGATGGAGCCAGCAACGCCGTGGTGGCGACCGTGCCTGTAGGTGACATCCCAAGAGGAGTCGCCGTCAACCCCAGCACCAACCGAATATACGTCGTCAACTACGGCGTCGGCAAGGTCTCGGTGATCGACGGGGTCAGTAACGCCGTGGTGGCGACCGTGCCCGTGGGCAACAGCCTCTGGGATGTCGCCGTCAACCCCAGCACCAACCGCATCTACGTCACTAACCACTACAGCCCAGACATCTCGGTGATCGACGGGGCCAGCAACGCCGTGGTGGCAACGATAACGATGAGCGCTAGTCCGTCTGGAGTTGCCGTCAACCCCACCACCAACCGCATCTATCTCACTAACGTATACGGCGGCACAGTCTCGGTGATCGACGTGGTCAGCAACTCCGTAGTAGCAACCGTACCTGTGGGCATGTACCCTACCGGAGTCGCCGTCAACACCAGCACCAACCGCATCTACGTGACGAACTACGGCGACGGCTCCGCCTCGGTGATCGACGGGGCCAGCAACGCCGTGGTGGCGACGGTGCCCGTGGGCGCTGAACCGTGGGGCGTCGCCGTCAACCCCAACGCCAGCCGCATCTACGTCGCCAACTACGTGAACGACACGGTGTCGGTGATCGAGGACATAGTGCCGCCCACGCCGACGCCTACCCGCATGCCATCAGGCGTTGGCGGCGCGGTCAACCTCCCGCCAGCCGCAATCGCCGCTGAGTCCGGAGCGCTGTCTGGGGACTCCGACTGGGCGACTGCAGCCTACGCAGGGCTGGCCGGGGCGGTCGTCGCCATTGGCGCCGGGGGGTGGTACGCTCGGAGGCGGTGGCTTCGGTAGGCGTAGCTGACGCGGAGACGCTCGTTTGACAAACAGCAAGCGGGTCCCGTCCAGGCAAGGGCGGGGCCCGTCGCTTTGGCGGAAGGGCTCCTAAGAAGAAGCGGGAAGGATGCGGTAGGTGCAGGAGCGGTCGCCGCGGATGATGCAACTGATCAGGCGGGCGTCGGCCTGGAGCAGGCGGCGCACAAACTCCACGTGCAGGGAGCAAAGGCCGGTGTGGTCTATCGCCACGTTGGGGAAGGGGCAGGTGTAGCGATGGATGAAGTAGGTGCCGTCCTGAAACGCCGTATCGACCAGGCAACCCTCCTCCTCGAAGATGCGCGCCACCTCCCCTACCCGCGCCGGTAGGTCCTTCCCCTCCATCCTGTTTTGATAGCGCTCGGCATAGCGGACGGCCACGCGGCGCAGCAGGCTCTGGAGGCCCTTGCTGCCGGTCATTGCCTTTACCTCGTCCAGCAACATGCTGGCCAGGAAGTCGTACTTCTTCGGATAGAGGGAATGGCCCCCGTCGGTGAGGCCGTAGACCAGGGCCGGCCGGCCAACGCGGCCTCGCTCCTCATGCCCTTCGATGAGGCCATCGCGCTCGAGGATAGTCAGGTGTTGACGGATCCCTGTGGAGGTAAGGCCAAGCAACTGGCCGAGATCCCTAACCGAACCCCGTCCGTGGCGGCGGAGGTAGTCAAGAATGTCCTGTCTGGTTGGCTGCATGGCCTCCCTGGGCGGGAAGGGTTGAAACACAAAATCCAATAACTTATGCGCAAATATGCTAACACAAGAAGCCTCTGTCGACAACCCGACGCGGCGGCGCCCGCCTGGACGTGCTCTCTCGGCGGGCACTATAATCGCGGCGGAGGCTGAGACGCGGAGAAGGAGAACGACCCCCTGATGACCGCCGGGAGCGACCCCCTGACCCGAAAGAGGCAGGCCGACGAGATCATCGAGACGATGGCCCGCCAGCTCCGTGACCTCCTGCGTGAGGCCGTCGCCCAACTCGACCCCTTTCCACCGTTCCCCGGCTCCTTCTTCATCTATGGTATCGAGGTCGAGGGAGGGGCGGCGGCGGGCCGCGAGCGCGGCTGCGTCATCTTGGCCCCCGACGGCGATCTCTATGAGCTGGAGATAGGCATAGACCCTACCCGGCAGGCAATCGATCCCCTAGGGGGACGCGCCGAGGGTCTGAAGAAGCTGGACCTCCATCCCCGTGACTACATCCTCTACGCCTTCGACGCGCTCACCAAGGTGACGGAGCTGCTGCTGGAGCAAGCGGTCGAGGGACAGGCCTAGGCCACGGCCTGCGGGAACATCCCCTCTTTGTCGATACAGAGAGCTCCCCCGTCACCGAGGCCTCGCTTTCTGCTATCATTACCCTTGTCCGCAGACGTTCTCACCAAAGCTGGAGAGCGTCTGCCAACCCAGCGAGGTACTAGCGCAGCCGAGGAGGCAATTCCTTTGCGCAGCCCCGGCAGCCGCTCTCAGCCCTTGGGCCGTCTGGGCGCCATCATCTTCAGTGTGGCGATGGCCGCGGCGCTGGCCGTGGCGCTCCTCCCCGTGTTTCCCCGATCGGTTCAGGTGCACGAGGGAGACGTCGCCTCACGCACCTGGCAAGCCCCCCGGACTTTCTCCTTCGAGAGCGCTGTGCTGACAGAGAAGGCTCGGGAACAGGCGGCAGACGCGGTGCCCGACGTCCTCGTCTTCAGCTCCGAGGTGAGGGAGCAGCAGACGACGAAGCTCGACAAGCTCATCGGCGACATAGGGCGGGTGCGCGATTCCGCCGAACTGAGCCGCTCTCAGAAACTAAGCGCCCTCCTGGGTACCGAGAACCTTCTCGCCCCCGGCTACGAAGCGTTCATCCTGGATATGACAGCGAACCAGTGGCAGACGGTATCGGACGAGGCCCAGAGGGTACTGGAGCAGGTTTTGGGGGAGGCGGTAACCGAGGGCCAGGAGAACCAGATAGGTGATCAGCTTCCTGAGCTTGTGGACTCCTCCCTCTCCTCAGACGAGGCGGCGCTGGTGGACCTCATGGTGAAACCGTTCGTCGTTGCGAATCTGGAGGTGGACCCTGCGAAGACCGGGGAGAAGAGAGCGGAAGCAAGAGAGGCGGTCGTACCAGTACTCGTTTCCCTTACGAAGAATCAGACGATCGTTAACAGCGGCGACACCATCGACAGCACAGCGGTGGAGGCGATGCGCGAGGCGGGGCTTCTCTCTCCCCGGCTGGAGTGGAACAACGTCGTGGCAGTCGTGCTCGTATCCATCGTCGCCGGGGGCATGCTTGGCTCCTACGTCCACGCCTTCCAGCCTGCCGCTACTGTCGACCTCCGCCGTCTCTTGTTTCTGCTGGTGGTGACCGCCGTTGCCACCCTGGCCGCCAAGCTTTACCTCCCTCTCGTCCTGCCCGACCACGACCGGCACTTTCTCGCCTACGCGCTGCCGCTGGCGGCCGTACCCATGGTGCTGGCGGCCTTCTTGGAGGCACAGGTGGCGGCCGTCGTCGCCGCCGTGCTGGCCGCCCTGGTGACGTTCATCGTCGTCTACCTGCCCGATGTGTCGCCGGCCGTGGCCTCCAGCCCCTTGGACGCCTTGCGGGCGGCGACGGTCTACGGGTTCGGCGGTGTAGCGGGTGCCCTCGCCGTTCACCGGGCGGAGAGGCTGAACCGCTACCTGGTGGCCGGCATCATCGTCGCGCTAGTATCGCTGGCGATGCTGGTTGCCACCTGGTTCCTTGATCTCGACCGGGAGATCGTTGACCTTCCTTGGATGGGCTTGGTGGCGGCGCTAAGCGGCACTGTCTCCGGAATACTGGCGGCGGGGGCCTTTGTTACGCTGGGTGCCCTCTTTGGCATTACCACCCGGGTTCAGCTCATGGAACTGGCCCAGCTCAACCAGCCTCTGCTGCGCCGGCTCCAGGACGAAGCCCCCGGGACATTCCACCACAGTGTCATCTTGGGCAACCTCGCCGAGCGAGCGGCCGACCTCATCGGCGCCGACCCACTCCTCGTCCGCGTCGGCTGCTACTTCCACGACGTGGGTAAGCTGCGGCAGCCGGGATACTACATCGAGAACCAAATGACGGGGAGCAACCCCCACGACCAGATGGACTTCCGCAGCAGCGCTCAGATCGTGTTGCGCCATGTTGAAAACGGCCTGGCGCTGGCGCGAGAGTATGGCCTCCCTTCCCAGGTTCGGGATTTCATCAGTCAGCACCACGGAACCGGCCGCGCCGCTTACTTCTATCGGAGGGCTGTCGAAGCGGACAAGGAGGTTGACCCGTCGTTGTTCACCTACCCCGGCCCCAAGCCCCAGACCCGCGAAGTGGCCGTAGTCATGCTCGCCGACTCGGTGGAGGCCGTGATCCGTTCCACCGCCGAGCGCTCGCCGGAGCAGATCGACGCGCTGGTGGACCAGGTGATTGGAGAGCGTTTGGCGGAGGGACAGCTCGATGAGTCGGACCTAACCCTGCGTGAGATCAAGATAGTAGGCGAGTCCTTCAAGTCGACTCTGCGGGGCGTGTATCACCCCCGCCTCGAGTATCCCGCCGACACAGAAGGGGAAAACAAGAAGCCCTTGCGCCGGCTGCGCCTTCCCCCGACCCCTCCCCAAGCGCGCCCGAAGGCCCGCTGACGAAGACGCGCCGCATGGGGTCACCGCGGATTCTCGATTCGCTCTCGGCGCCGCCGCGGCGGCAAACTGTCTTCTAGGGCAAACGATCTGACTTGTGTATAATGAAGCTGGCCGTTCCCAAGACCACAAAGGGTAGCATATGCGTTTCGCTGTACTTGTGTTCCCCGGCACGTGGAGTGATGGGGACTGCTATTACGCCCTGGACACGATCCTTGGGCAGCAGGTCGACTACGTCTGGCATCGCGAGCGGGACCTTTCGAAGTACGACTGCGTCGTGTTGCCGGGCGGCTTCTCCTACGGCGACTATCTCCGCTGCGGCGCCATCGCCCGCTTCTCGCCGGTGATGGAGGCGGTGGCGCGCCATGCCGAGGCCGGCAGGCTGGTGTTCGGTAGCTGCAATGGATTCCAGATCCTGTGTGAGTCCGGCCTCCTGCCCGGCGCCCTCATACGCAATGACAGCCTGCAGTTCCGCTGCCAGCCCGTCCACCTGCGCGTCGAGAACGTGAGCACCCCCTTCAGCGGCGCCTGCCGGCCCGGACAGGTGCTGCGTATGCCCATAGCGCACGGGGAGGGGAGCTACTACGCCGATGCCGATACCCTGGCTCTGCTGGAGGAAACGGGGCGGGTCGTGTTCCGATACACGACGCCGGAGGGGGCAGCAACGCCTGAGGCTAACCCTAACGGCTCCCTGAACAACATCGCCGGCATCATGAACGAGCGGGGCAACGTGCTGGGCATGATGCCGCACCCGGAGCGGGCGAGCGAGGCGCTGATGGGCGGCGAGGACGGGCTTTTCATCTGGCGGTCAATCCTGGAGAGCGCGGTGGAGGCGGTGACCCGCTAGATGCGCTGGAAGGAGTCTGTGGCAGGCATAGTCTCAAAGGAGGGAGACCATGAGTACCGCTGAGTCCACCTATCCCCTGGTCTTCGACGTTGAGTACCCGGAGAAGCTTTCGCGCTGGCTGATATTCGTCAAGTGGCTGCTGGCCGTGCCCCATTGGATAATCCTGTATGCCCTTATGGCCGTGGCGCAAGTGATAACGGTCATAGCTTGGTTCGCCATCCTCTTCACCGGCCGCTATCCGAAGGGGATGTTCGTCTTCGTCGTCGGCATCTACCGCTGGTATTACAATGTGCTTGCCTACGCCGCTCTGCTCCGCGACGATTACCCGCCGTTTTCGCTGTCGGCCGGCCAGTACCCGGTGACGTTCGATGTCGAGTACCCGGGGAGGTTGTCGCGCCTGCTGATATTCTTCAAGTGGCTGCTGATCATCCCGCATCTGATCGTCCTCGTGCTGCTGGGTATCGTGTACTGGATAACGCTGGTCATTGCCTGGTTCGCGATCCTGTTCACAGGGCGTTATCCCAAAGGGCTGTTCAATTTTGGGGTCGGGCTTCTCCGCTGGGGCGCGCGCATCAACGCCTACTACATGCTAATGCGCGACGATTACCCACCGTTCAGCCTGGCCCCGTGAGGTCGTAAGCGAGAAGGGGGTCTAGTATGGAGGCAGGCGCCGCCTACCCCGTGACCCTTGCTGTCGATTATCCGGAGCGTCAGTCGCGCTGGAAGACGCTGCTGCGTCTCTTCCTGGCGGTCCCGGTGTTCATTTTCGCCTTCTTCATCATCGGCGCTCAATGGGCAATAGCCTGGGCGATCTGGATAGCCATCGTCCTGCGCGGCCGCATCCCCCGCTGGATGTTCGACTCGCAGGTGGCCCTAACGCGCTGGCAGGTGCGGGCGTTCTCCTA
>DAOUEO010000187.1:0-2726 GCA_034430455.1 Dehalococcoidia bacterium
CACGACGACTACCTGATGAGCCTTGCCCTGGCAGTGGAAGCGGGGGTGGCGAGCCGGCCGCGCGCCGCTCGGGGGCGTGTGCGGGAGGAGGGATAGCATGAGAGGGCCCCAGATCTGCGCAGAGAGCCCGGTCGCCGAAGCCGACGACACGGAGAGCTTGAGAACCGACGCCCTGCCCGAGCACAGCCAGTACCGCGACGACGGCTGCGAGCTCTTCCCCTCCTGCCTCAACTGTCCCCTGCCGCTCTGCCGCTACGACCAGCCCGGCGGAGTGCGCCGCCTGCGCACCAAGGCGCGCGACAAAGAGATCGTCCGGCTGCGTCGCCGCGGGCATCTCCCCGTCGACGCCCTTGCCCATCGCTTCGGCGTATCGCGCCGCACCATCTTCCGCATCCTCGAGCGCAACGCCCACCCCAAAGCTGTTGCGCGGCCCCAGCCTGATGGTCATCAACAGAATAGCTTTGCGCATCCCTGGGGGAGTGCAGAGGGGGTGAAGCCCCCTTTGCCGGGGTTCAAGGGGTGTCCCCTTGATTCCCCAAAACACCCCTAGGGCGGGTGGGTGGGAAGAACAACGCTCATGTTCCGCCGACAACGCCGACGCCGCCCGCGCGCACAGAAAAATGAATCACCATCCCGACGATAGGAGTCCTACAATGACAAACCTCACCCTTCCCCAGCAGATCGCCCGCATGGACCTGCCCCGCATCCGTTCCTACGCCGAGAACCTCGCCTTCTACCAGGGCGAGCAGTGGGCGGACTCGCGCCGCAGCCGCCGCGAGCGCCGCCTCGTCTTCAACTACGCCAAGTCCCTGGCCGAGAAGACCACCTCCTACCTCATGAGCGGCACCGCCTTCGCCGTCGACCCCGCCGACGACTCGCCCGATGCCCAGGAGCGCGCCCGCAACGCCGAGAAGGCCATCCTCGACGTCTACGAGGCCAACCAGCTCGCCCAGGTCGACTTCGACACCGAGATCGACGCCGCCGTCCTCGGCGACGGCGCCTTCAAGGTCACCTGGGACACCGAGGAGCGCCGCGTCCGCGTCTCCGCCCCCGACGTACAGGGCATCTACGTCTGGTGGCTCGGCGACGACCTCTCCCGCATCTGGCGCGTCGCCAGCCGCTACACCCTGCTGCCGGAGGAGGTCGAGATGCTCTATGGCGTCGGCGCCGCCAGGGGACGTGGCCGCGCCAAGGGGTCCGAGGTCGTCGAGGTGTGGACGGACAGCGACTTCGAGCTCTGGCTGGACAACGTCCCCATCGAGCGCAAGGCCAACCCCTACGGCTTCATCCCCTTCGTCGTCTACCCCAACCTGCGCGAGCCCAAGAAGTTCTGGGGCGTCTCCGACATCCCCGCCGTCCGCGAGTCCGTCTGCGAGCTGAACCGCGCCCTCTCCCAGCTCTCCATGATCCTCGAGCTATCGGGCAACCCCATCGCCGTCCTCGAGAACGTCGGCGAGTCGCAGGACATCGCCGTCCAGCCCGGCGCCGTCTGGGAGCTGCCCGAGCGCGCCCGCGCCTACCTCCTCGACCTCCTCCAGGGCGGCGGCGTCAAGCTCCACGTCGACTACGTCGACCTCATCTACCGCACCCTCCACGACCTGGGCGAGTCCCCGCGCACGGCCTTCGGCGAGAACCGGCAGGGCCTATCGGGCGTCGCCCTCAACGTCGAGATGGACCCCCTGCTCAAGAAAGTGCAACGGAAGCGGCTCATCCGCGGCGCCGCCTACCGCAAGCGCAACGAGATGATCCTGCGCATCCTCGAGCAGTACACCGGCGTCTCCTACGCCCCCTACCGCACGCGCATCGTCTGGGGGCCCGTCCTGCCGGAGGACCGCGGCCGGCTGGTCGAGGACGAAGTGCGGCTCGTGTCGGCGGGCATCCACTCGCGCCGCCGTGCCGCCGACGAGCTGGGCGTCGAGGACCCGGAGGGCGAGCTCCGCCGCTGGCAAGATGAGCAGGAGACCGCAGCGCCGTGACCGCTCCTACCCGAACGGCGACGTGAGCCAGCCCCAGATCGCCTCCACGGCCTCCGTTGCCGTGAACCGGTCGAGCCAGCGCCCCCAGTGCAGCACGACCTCCTGGCACTCCTTCGCCGCCAGCAGCAGGCCGCCCACCGAGAGCGCGCGCCGGGGCGTGAAGGCGAAGCCGGGATTCCAGTGGGGAAGGCTGGCCACGAACAGGAACCAGAGCTCGAACACGTTCGGGAACAACAGCAGCATCACCCGTTCGCCGCTCGCCTCGAACGCGATGACGCCGACCATGCGATAGGCGAACAGCCCGACCGCCGCGTTCCGGGCCGGCCCCCGCCAGCGCAGGGCAACGATAAGGAAAGTGACCGCGTAGGCCTGGTCTGCCCACTTGTCGAACTCGTGGTAGCTTCCCAGCCCTCCCAGGTCGATCAGGTTCATCAGGAACACGTCGCTGGCGTCGACGAGTATCGCGATGATCGCGCCCACGAACGCCCAGCGGAGGACCGGCAGCGACCCCAGGACCCTGATTGTCCCGATGATCAGGATTTCCATGCCGCCATTATCCGCGAAATGTCCCCCCGCGAGCTACCATCAGAGGGGCCGGATTTTTGCGTCGGCGGAAACCGAACGGCCTTACTTGCCATCGACTCCGCGGTGCAGCCGTTTGGCTATGCGCGTCAACTCAAGACGGTGTTCTGCATCGTACTCCGCCAGTTGAGTCGGTGGACATATCGTCCGAAACACGCCGAAGTTCTT
>DAOUEO010000188.1:0-7933 GCA_034430455.1 Dehalococcoidia bacterium
CCGGTGATATAGGCAGCTGCAACCCCACCAACGCCCCTACGGAGGAGATGACCTGCGGCTCGGCTACGATCACGGTGCCGTAGCCGGGCTCTCAGTTCCTCCGCCGCTCCCGGCGCCTCCGGGAGACAGCGCGGGACGCCCCGAAGATAGGGTCAGCCCTTGATCTCTGCCACCCTAAACCTATAGAGTTTATCTCACCCTGCGGTGCGGGCCGGCATCCGGCGGGCACCGCAGAGCGGACGCGAAGACGCCGGTGGAAGCGGCGACTCCTTGTGCGCAGGTCCGACCTGCTGAGGCATCTGAATGGCTAAGAACTTCTTCAAAGAGGCGGCGCAGAAGATATATCACGACGCCAAGAGGAACGGCAGGCTGATCGAGAACCTCGACGCCAATCAGGCGAAGGCGATTGCCCTGGCGCAGGACGGCGTCATCGAGACGCAGTTGGGGTCGGTATCAGCTACCTCGGAGCCGATGTCGCGCTCGGCCACCCACACCAGGAACAGCGTCGACCATCCCTTCGGCGCGGAGGAGGAGGCGCTGGCGGCGCAGGCGGTTGAGGCGCTCAGCACAGAGAAGATCCTATCGATGGACGCGATGGTCGGCGATGGGAAGGACGGCGTGTCCGTTCGCTTCATCATACCGCTCGAGCACGCCGTGCTGGCCTACGCCCTGAAGCTCCTCTTCGGCGGGCCGCCCCTGGTCGTCGAGGACCCAACCTACACCATCATCCACTTCACGGACGAGGCCTTCGAAGCGAACAAGTCGAAGCGCCTTGTCGATAAGGACGTCACAGTCCGGCTCTTCATGGGCGAGAAGAGGGGCGATCAGGTCAAAATCTGCCGCAACACCGCCTACATGGGGGAGGGCAAGAAAGGCGTCTTCCAGTTTGAGAACTGGCGGGTGAAGGCGATCGACAAGACGGGCATATTCCTGCACGCCGGCGCCCGGCGCGACCGTCTGTGGGTCTACGACTTCCAGACGGAGCGGCCGGAGCTGATCGAGATCGTCACCGGCATCGGCGGCGCCACGGCGACGGGTAAGACCACCAGCCTCTGCCGAAGACTGGCGCGCATGCCCAAGGAGTCGTCGGAGATGATCGGCGACGACGGCGGGGCCTTCGGCTTCGATGATAGCTACGCCGCGTTCGAGATGGGCGGTCTCTACGTCAAGACGGAGAGCCTCGACTCGAGCCAGCCGGAGATACTGAGGGCGGCGGAGTCGAAGGACGCCTTCCTGGAGAACGTCGCCATCAGCAAGTATCCCTATATCCCCGACTTCTCCGACGTGTCTATAACGGCGAACGGGAGGGCGGTGGTGACGCGAGGGAACCTGGAGATCGCAAGCGCGGGCCTGGGAGCGGAGAGGGTCGATAGCCTTATCATCCTCACCCGCAACCCGCTCGCCAACGTGATATCGAAGCTCACGCCGGAGCAGATGACGATGCAGCTCATCTACGGCGAGACGGTGGAGAGCTCGGGGGGAGACCCTGAGAAGGCCGGCCTCTTCCACCGCGAGTTCTTCCTCGACCCCTTCGCGGCCGGGGACCGCTTGGAGCACGCGATGATCTTCTACGATGCCGTAAAGCGCAGCAACATCAAGTGCTACCTCTCGAACACGGGGTCCATCGGCCAGGATGAGATCGATGTTCACCTGCGCCAGTCTCTCTCCGCCTACAACGACGTGCTGCGGAGCCTGATGATATTCAGCACCGAGCCCGACCACCTGGGCTATCACTATCCGGTGCGCTGCGACAGGGCCAACCTCGACCTCCTGCGGGCGGGCCCTCTCTTCCCCGACAAGCATGTCCTGGAGCTGAAGGTCGAGGACTTCTTGAAGGGCCGGAGAGAGTACCTGGAGAGGTTTGAGAGCGAG
This sequence comes from Dehalococcoidia bacterium, assembly GCA_034430455.1. GTDB lineage: Bacteria > Chloroflexota > Dehalococcoidia > DSTF01 > JALHUB01 > DAOUEO01. The sequence goes on from DAOUEO010000188.1 coordinate 1,873, forward strand.
TACGGCGAGATACCGGCGAAGATACGGGAAGCCCTCCCCCACTAGGCGCTCCCGCCACCAAAGGCGGACAGGCTCTCCGAACTCCCCCAGGCCTGCGCAAGTGCGTCCAGTTGGCGACCACCAGTCCGCGGGGCGAGAGAATTGACCAACCAGGGGTGAACCAGTTGCGGGAATAGGGCCCGTGCGCCGCTACCTCACGTGGTTCGCGCCGTTGGCGGGAGCCCTCTGTTCCACCGCCACCCACCCCGTCTCCTCATCGAGCCAGACGAGCAGCGGCGGCAGCACAACGAGGGTGGCGATGAGGCAGACCCCCATGTTGAGGGCGGTCACCTTGCCGAAGCTCTCCAGCAGCGGGAAGTCCGAGAAGGCGAGGGCGACGAACCCCCCTATCACCGTCAGCCCGGAGGCGGCGATCGCCCGCCCTATGCGAATCGAGGCGATCTCCATCGCCTCCCGCGGCGAACGGCCATCCTCCCTCTCCTCGAAGTAGCGCGACATGAGGAGGATCGCGAACTCCGTCCCCATGGCGATGATCAGGGGGCCGGAGATGGAGGTCAGAGGGTTCAGCTCTATCCCCAGGGCGTACAGGATCATGGACGAGGCACCCAGCGCCAGGACGATGGGCAGGAGGGGGAGCACCGCCTTCGCCGGGTTGCGATAGATTATCAGCAGCCCCAGGACGATGGCACCCAGGGCAGCGATGGTCATGAGGCCGCGGTTCTGGGAGAGGACGGTCGCCGTCTCGGCGCCGATCACCGCGAGCCCTCCCGCCGTAATGGAGACGCCCGGCGGCAGATTGCCGCCAGCCGTGGCATCCTTCACCAGATCGCGGCGCTCGGCCAGCGTCATATCACCGACACTGAAGATCACGCTCGCCTTCGTGAGATCGGCACTGACAAGCGAGGCGCGGATGCCGGGCGGCGTGACATCGAGGAACTCCGCCGCCGTCTCCGGAGAGGGCATCTGACCGCGGTTGGCCGCCGTCAGCATGGTGGCGAGGCTGTTCGCCCGCAGCAGCTTCGTGTGCTTCGTCATCTGCTCTTGCTGGAACTCCTCCATCCAGGCGAGGACGTCCGGCCTGAGCACGTCGTCCGCCTCCACCAGAATGCCCATCTCGCTGCTGGTGCCGCCGATATCGCCGATGTAGTGGAGGTCCTTCAGGACCTGGCTGTCCTGGGGAATGAACTTCTCGGGATCAGTCTGAAGGGGGATGCGCTGGTCCAGGTACAGCCCCACGAGGACGACGAACAGCCCGATAGCCAGCACCGGCAACACGCGGCCGATGGTGTTGGTGGTGATGCTCCTGACCACCCCCTCGACCCGGAATCTGGGCCCTCTGCGCGCGGGGACACGCTGGTCGGTGTCCCTCGACCGCTCCCTCACGTAGAGGATGCTGTGGAGGAAGAGCAGCCCCGCCAGGAAGAGGATCACGGTGCCGACGGCGAGCATGGAGCCGAAGTCGCGGATCATGGGCACCCGCGATATGTGCAGCACCAGGAAGCCCGCCGACGCCGCCAGCACAGCGACGCCTATCGCCGGGCCGATGCGGGGAAGCGACGCCCTCAGCGCTTGAGCGCGGCTCCCCACCCGGTTCATCTCCTCGTCGAAGCGGCTGTGGAACTGAATGGCGAAGTCCACCCCCAGGCCGATCAAGATGGGCAGGCCGGAGATGGTGACCATGGTCAGGGGGAGGGAGAGGAACCCCATGAGGCCGAAGGCCCACACGCAGCCGGCGAGGACGATGGGAAGGGATAGCAGCCGCCAGCGCGCCCGGAAGACCAGCGAGAGCACCACGATCATCAGGAGGATGGCGAGCGCCGCCATGTTGATCAGGTTGCTCCGCATGCTGTCGTTGATCTCTTTGATCAGTATGGCCGGCCCCGAGGGCAGCGTGCTGACCCCTTCGAAGGAGTAGCCGCGGATCATCTCCGCGATGTCCCCCGCGGCCTCGGCCTGCTCATCCATCGACATGTTGCCGGCGAGGCGGATCACGAGCAGGCTGTGATAGCGGTCGGGGACGATGTCGGCCATCTCGGGGCGGACGTTGCCCTCGGCGTCGAAGAGGACGAACTCGGCGAGCCTGGGGTTGTCGAGCGATATCTCCCCCACCTGAGCGAACCGCTGCGCGTCGGGGCCCTGCTCGGCCACGAACTCCTGCGCCGCCGCCGACCTCGCCGTCTCGGCCGCCGCCTCCTGCGCCTCGGCTGAGCCGCCCTGGGCCGCCACGTTCTGCCGGGCCTCTTCAGCGGCGCCCGCCTGCCTGTCCGCGAGCTGGGCGAGGGCGGCCTCCTGCTGCACCTTCACCTGCTCCATGCCGAGCTGAACGAGGGTCAGGGGGCTGACGATGGAGAAGTAGCGGGAGTCGGCGCCCAGCCTCTGCTCCATCTGGCGGAGGGTATCCGCGTTGGGAGAGGAGAGGAGCTGGAGGACATCCCCTTCGAAGAGGACGAGCATGGGGTCGCCGCCGAACTGCCGCTGATAGCGGAGGTTGTCCTGATAGACCTTCGAGCTGGAGGGAAGAAAGGCGTCCTGCCCCGTCTTGAACCTGATGCGGGGCAAACCGAAGGCAAGGGCGACCGTCGCCACGAGGGCGGCCGCGATGATCAGGAAGTGATAGCGGCTGATGAAGCCAGCCAGCGCCAGCCAGCCCCTACTCATCGCTACTCGTTCTCCAGATACGGTATCAGGTTCCGAACCCTGTCACTCAGCCACGCCGGAGGGGCGCTCTCGCTTCCTTCGTACATTAGCGCAGCATATCTGTCAAGCCCCGGTACTCGCTCGGCACGGCGGTGCGCTTCGCGCTCCGCCCTCCTTCGCCAGGAGTCGTGGTGCTGTGCTGCTCGCGATGGGCGATGTCGGCCTCTTCGACGAAACATGGGTGTCCTTCTTCCCACCCGCCCGCCCTAGGGGTGTTTTGGGGACTCAGGGGGATACTCCCTGAAACCCCCGGCAGAGAGGGATTCTCCCTCTCTGCACTCTCCCTAGAGACGGATAGCTGATGTCCCAGCCTTGTCCGGGACATCCTGCAGGCGATCTAAATACAAACGCCCTGAGGGCCAGAGTATTCCGCCGCCGGCCCGAAAAAGGCGCCTCGCCCGCTTGCGGCGACGGGACGGGCCTGCTATAATCCAGCTAAGAGCCAAGGAACCTTTAAGTCCGGCTCCGTGAGGCCGGGAAGGGGAGCAGGGAAGGTGGGCTCCAAAGCCCCAGGGCTAGTCGCAGGGTTAGAAAGGGAGACCTCTCGCTGGTCAGCCAGCGGGGGGTTTTTGTATGGCTGAGACGATCGTACTGTCGCCTGAGGATATGCGGCGCGCCATCATGCGCATCGCCCACGAGATCGTGGAGAACAACCGCGGCTGCAAAGACCTCGTCTTCGTCGGCATGCAGACCCGCGGCGTGCCCCTGGCGGAGCGGATCGCCGCCGGCATCGCCGAGTTCGAAGGCGAGACGGTGCCCGTGGGAGCGCTCGACATCGGACTGTATCGGGACGATATCCCCGACGTGGGGCTGAGCATCAAGATCAAGCCCAGCGACATCCCGACGAACATCGCCGGCAAGCGGGTCGTCCTCGTGGACGACGTCCTCTACACCGGCCGCAGCATCCGCGCCGCCCTGGACGCCCTCATCGACTACGGCCGCCCCGGGCGCATCCAACTGGCGGTGATCGTGGACCGCGGCCATCGGGAGCTGCCGATCCGCGCCGACTACGTGGGGAAGAACATCCCCACCTCGCGCCGCGACGACGTCCAGGTGCGCCTCCAGGAGACGGACGGCAGCGACGGCGTTCTACTGATCACGGCGGAGGGCGAATAACCATGCCTGCTGACCTGACAGACGACCGAGAGGGCCAAGGCGGCACAGCGATCCTCGCCCGCGAGCCGCCGGCGGTCCTGCCTCATCCCGCCCCCGGCACCTGGCGACACCGCCACATCCTCGACCTCGACGGCTTCTCGGCGGAAGAGATCGATCTCGTCATGGAGACGACGGGCACGATGAAGGAGGTGCTGGCGCGGCAGATCGCGCGGGTACCCACGCTCAGGGGCACCACCGTCGTCACGCTGTTCTACGAGACGAGCACGCGCACGCGCTCCTCGTTCGAGCTGGCGGGCAAGGTCCTGGGCGCCGACGTCATCAACATCGCCGCCACCGCCAGCAGCGTCCAGAAGGGCGAGTCGCTCGTCGACACGGTGCTGACGCTGCAGGCGATCGGCGCCGACATACTGGTGATGCGCCACCCCCGCTCCGGCGCGCCCTACCTGGCGTCCCGCCACACGCGGGCGAGCGTCATCAACGCCGGCGACGGCTGGCACGCCCACCCGACCCAGGCCCTGCTCGACCTGTTCACCATCTCCTCGCACCTCGGCGACGTGCGGGGGCGCAAGGTGGTCATCATCGGCGACATCACGCACAGCCGGGTCGCCCGCTCCAACCTGTGGGGGCTCACCACGATGGGCGCCCACATAGTGGTCTGCGGGCCGCCCACGCTGCTGCCGGTCGGCCTGGAAGGGCCTCCGGCCGGCGAGGAGGGAAGCGGGCTCGCCCTGCCGCCGGTGGAGATCGAGACGAACGTCGACCGCGCGATCAAGGACGCGGACGTGATCATGACCCTGCGGCTCCAGTTGGAGCGGATGCAGAGCGGCCTCATCCCCAGCATCAGGGAGTACTGCAATCTCTACCAGGTGACGGCTAAGCGGCTCGCCACGGCGAAGCCCGGCGCGCTCGTCCTGCACCCGGGGCCGGTGAACGAAGGCGTCGAGATATCGCTCGACGTGGCGCACGGGGCGCAGTCCGTGATCGAGGAGCAGGTGGCGAACGGCGTGGCCGTGCGCATGGCCCTACTGTATCTACTTTCGCGAGGACGGACATGAACGGCGGCAAGACGAAGCTCCTGATCCGCGGCGGGCGCATCCTCGACCCCGGCACGGGGATCGACAAGATAGCCGATATCCTCATCCAGGACGGACGGATCGCCGCCATGGAGACCAGCATCAAGGAGAACGGGGCGAGGGTCATCGACGCCAAAGGGCTCATCGTCTGCCCCGGGCTGGTCGATATCCACTGCCATCTGCGCGACCCCGGCTTCGAGTACAAGGAGACGATTGAGACGGGGACGCTGGCGGCGGCCCGCGGCGGCTTCACCACCGTCTGCTGCATGCCCAACACCCAGCCGCCCATCGACAGCCGCGCCACCGTCGAGTACATCCAGCGCACGGCCTCCCTGACGGCGGCGGTGCGCGTGCTGCCCATCGGCTGCGTGAGCAAGGGACGGCAGGGGAAGGAGCTGGCGGAGTTGGGCGACCTGGCCGACGCCGGCGTCGTCGCGTTCAGCGACGACGGCAGCCCGGTGGCCGACGGCGCCCTCATGCGCAAGGCGCTCGAGTACTGCCGGGCGCTGGGGCTGGCGATCTCCGACCACTGCGAGGAGCCGTCGCTGGCCCGCGACGGCGTCATGCACGAAGGCTGGGTGGCGGCGCGCCTGGGGCTGCGGGGTCAGCCCGCCGCCGCCGAGGAATCGCTGGTGGCGCGCGACATCGCCCTGGCGGAGCTCACGGGCTCGCCGGTGCACATCGCGCACGTCAGCACGCGGGGCAGCGTCGACCTCATCCGCCGGGCGAAGGCGCGGGGCGCGCCGGTAACGGCGGAGGTCACGCCGCACCACCTGACGCTTACCCATGAGAGTGTTATGTCTAGTGCTTCCCTGCCCGACGAGCTGGCCTACGACACCGACGCCAAGGTCTACCCGCCCCTGCGCAGCGCCGACGACGTGGCCGCCTGCGTCGAGGGGCTGCGCGACGGGACTATCGACGCCATCGCGACCGACCACGCGCCGCACGCGCCGGTGGACAAGCTGTGCGAGTTCGACGACGCGCCGGGGGGGATCAGCGGCTTCGAGACGGCGCTGGGGCTCGTCCTGACGCTGGCGCACGGGGGCAAGCTGGAGCTGGCAACGGTGATCGAGAGGATGACGGCGGGGCCGGTCGCCGCGCTGGGGCTGGACCGGCACGAGGGCCTGGCGGGGCTGGGCAGCCTGGCCGCCGGCGCGCCCGCCGACGTGACGGTA